>CAZIZD010000041.1:0-17195 GCA_964543615.1 uncultured Alcaligenaceae bacterium
GGCGGCGGAGCGCGTGCCCGACCGGACGTCGTCGGCCATGCGCGAGCCATCGCTCATCGGCTGGTCGAGGTGACAGGGCGAGTCGACGCCGCCCGGCAGCACCCATCGTCCGGCGGCGTCGATCTCGCGTGTGCCCGCGAGGCCGTGGCCGAGCGCGGCGACGCGTCCTTGCGAGATGCCGATGTCGCACGCGAACACGTCGGATGCGGTGGCCACGCGCGCATTGGTGACGACGAGGTCGAAGCTCATGGCACCCTCCCGAATAGGCCACCCCATCCGGTAATGCGGCGAGGATCGCAGCCTGCAAGGAGGAGCGACTTCCAGACTACGGTCGCGATCGAGTCGTAGACGGGGATGCCGGTCTCGCGCTCGAGCGCGGCAGCGAGCGGCGCCCCGCGCAGGTTCGTGCACAGGATCGAGATCGCGTCCGGCTTCGCGCGCGCGACCTCGCGCACCATCGCGGCGATCTCGTCCTGCCCGACCTCGGAGAACGAGAAGTTGTCCTGGAGGCGCAGGTGCCGCTCGGCCACGCACTCGAAGCCGGCCGCCGCGTAGTTGCGCACGATCGCCGCCTGCACGTCGTCGAGATACGGCGTGACGAGCGCGAAGCGGCGCACCTTGCCAAGGGCGAAGAGCTCGTTTTGCGCGAGCACCGACGTGCACGCCGGGATGCCGGTCGCTTCCGTGATGCGCCGGCAGAGCCGCTCGTCGGAGTCGAAGCCGAGCCATCCGGCCGACGTGCCGTTCCAGGCGATCACGTCGACCTTCGCGTGCGCGAGAAGCTCCGCGGCGCGCAGGATCTCGCTGTCGTCGAACTGACCGAGCGCTGCCTTCGACAGCGCGATCTCCGTCACCTTGAAGCGGCCGAAGTGCGCGCTCGCCTCCGGAATGCCCGCGATCATCGCGCCCGTGACGGGCTCGAGCGTCGTGTTCGACGACGGCGTGAGCATACCGAGGAGGACGCGCTTCACGCGGCTCAGCCGAACGACACGCGCGGCAGCCAGAGCGCGATGTCCGGAAACACCCACAGGAGCAGCACGAGGAGCAGCATCATCGCGAGGAAGGGCAGCGTGCCGACGATCACGTCGGTGATTAGGCCCTCCTTGCGGATGCCCTGCACCACGTAGAGGTTCATCCCCACCGGGGGCGTGATGAGCGCGAGCTCCGCCATGACGACGAGGTAGATGCCGAACCACACGGGGTCGATGCCGAGCGCCGTCACCAGCGGGAACACGATGGGGATGGTGCCGATCACCATCGCGAGGGCATCGAGGAAGCAGCCGAGGATGAGGTAGAAGACCGTGAGCGCCACGATCATCAGTATCTTGGAGCTGCCGAGCGTGCTCGCGAGGCTCGCGAGCGCCTGGGGCACGCCCATCAGGCCCAGCACGAAGTTGAGGAAGAACGCAGCCGCCGCGATCAGCATGATCATCGCGGTGACCGAGACCGTCGTGATGAAGCACTCGTGCATCATGCGGATCGAGAACTTGCCGTAGGCCACGCAGAGCAGCGCGGCCATCACCACGCCGAGGGCCGCCGACTCGGTCGGCGTGGCCCAGCCCAGGTAGATGCTGCCCATCACGACCACGAACAGCACGACCGGCGGTAGCAGGTCGACGAGCCGGCGCAGGCGCTCGCCGAGCGGCGCCGGCGCGGACACGGCACCCGCGAGCGACGGCCTCCACCAGCACGCGACGACGATCACCGCCATGAAGAGGCCCGTGAGGAGCAGCCCCGGGATCACGCCCGCCGCGTACAGGCGCCCCACGGACGTGTTGGTCATCGCGCCGTAGATGATCATGTTGATCGAGGGCGGGATCAGGATCCCGAGGGTCGCACCCGCGGCGATGGTGCCGAGCACGAGACGCGGATCGTAATTGCGTCCCTTGAACGCAGGGATCGCCACCGTGCCGATGGTCGCTGCCGTGGCCACCGACGACCCCGATACCGCCGCGAACATCGCCGAGGCCCCGATGTTCGTGTGCAGGAGCCCCCCCGGAAGCGGGTTGAGCCAGTCGGAGAGCGAGCGGTACATGCGGTCGGTGAAGCCGCCGCGCACGAGGAACTCGCCCAGCAGGACGAAGAGCGGAATGGCGACCAGCACGAAGTTGTTGGTAGCCCCCCAATACTGCGTGCCGAACTGCAGCGCGGCCGGCCAGCCGAGGTACATGACCGCGCCGATCATGCTGATGGCGAACATCACGAACGCCACGTGGAGGCCGAGCGACATGAGCCCGATCAGGAGCAGGAACCCCACTACTGCGGCTGTGAGATCGATCATGGCCTGGCCCTCGCTTCGCTCTGCGCCTCGCGCTCCGCGCGCGCGGTGAGCTCCGCCTCGAGCTCGTCCTGCGCGCTGGCGGGCCCGTACATGCGGTTGAGATCCGCACTGCCCCTCGCGAGCAGGACGAGAGCATGCAATGCGTAGAGCACCGAGATGAGCGCGAACAGCGCAAGCCCGATGAACCACAGGCTCTGGGGCTGCCACAGCGGCGTCTGCAGCGGATTGGTCGCCACGCTCTGGAACTCGATCGACTCCATGAGCACGTCGAGCCCGCGCCACGCTGCAAACGCCGCGAAGCCCGCCATCGTCACCATCGCGAGCGCGTTGAGCAGTCGCTGCACGGCCGGTGGCATCCGCACCAGGAACACGTCGACGCGCGTGTGTCCGCGCATCGCCATGGTGTAGGACGCACCGACCACGGCGATGATCGCGAGCACGTAGCCGCCGAGGTCGTCCATGCCCTGGAACGTGAAGCCGAAGAGCTTGCGCCCGACAATGTCGATGGAGACCAGGACCGAGAGCAGGAGCACGGTGTAACCGCAGAGGATCGCGGCGACGCGTGCAACGGGCTCGACGATGCGGCTGATGGGGTTCATGTCGGCTCCGAAGACACGCTCCAGGAAGCCGGCCGCGCGCTTCCGGCGGACGGCGGCTGAAGCGAGCTTGCGTGGCGTTTCATCAGTCGATCTTGTAGCCGCGCGCGGCGCCCACCGTCGCGTTCCACGCGTCGCTGCACTTGGGATCGACCTTGTTGCAGGTCTGCTTCCACAGCGGCAACACCGTCGCGGTGACGGCGGCCTTGATCTTCGCCTCGTCGGCCGGCGTGACCGGCACGAGGTTCATCGCGAACTTCTGTCCCTCCTTGCAGGGCTCCTTGCCCACGTTGCAGTTCGCCGCGTCGTTGTTGGCGCGATCGGCGAGCTCCCACATCTGGTCCTCCATCTTGCGGAACTCGGCCGTAATCTTCTTCTGCTGCTCGGGCGTGAACTTGTTCCAGTAGTCGAGGTTCATGAAGTGACCTTGCACGGAACCCGACACGGACAGCGGCAGGAAGTAGCTCGTCACCTCGGGCCACTTGCCCGAGTTGCCGGACGTGGGCGAGGTCACGCCGCAGTCGGCGACGCCGCGCTGCAGCGCCGGGTAGACCTCGGAGAACTGCAGCGTCACGGGGGTGCCGCCCAGGTACTGGATCAGCGCCGCCATCGAGGGCGTGAAGCTGCGCACCTTGAGGCCCTTGATGTCGTCCACCGACTTGATCGGCTTGTTGCAATAGAAGACCTGCGGGCCGAACGGCCACAGCGTGAGGACCTTTGCCTTGAATTTCTGCTGCAGCCGCTGGTCGAACGCTTCGCGGTAGGCGTCGACCGCCTTGCGCAGGTCCTTCATGTTGGTCGACACGCCGATGAGATCGACGCCCTCGAAGAAGGGGTCGTCGCGCGACGCCATCCCGATCTGCACGGACATCACGTCGAACGTCCCCGAGCGCAGCAGGCGGAGCGCGTCGGCGGCCTGAACGTTGACCACGTCCATCGGGTTGTAGTTGACCGTCATCGGCGTACCGAGCTCCTTGGGCAGCGCCGTGAAGAACGGACGCTCGATCGCATCCACGTGGTTCTTGTTGGACGAGAAGTTGCCCGCGACGCGCATGGTGGTGGGCGTCTGCGCCACGGCGGCAGCCGATGCTGCGGCAAGTAGCGATGCTGCGATGAGTCGTTTCATGCGTGTCTCCCCGTTGGAGTTGAAGCGGTTGGAATTCAGGCGAGCCTGCGCTGGAGTCCGACGTCCTCCCCGGACGCGCGCAGGACCATCTGCCGGTAATGCGGATCGAGACGGCGCGCGGCCTTCGCCGCCTCCGCCACGCGCGGCGCCTGCTCGGACGCGATGAGGCGCGCCTCCGCGCGAAGCGCGCGCTCGTCGACGGTCGTGATCCGTCCGTTCTCATAGACGACGCGCCCGTCGACGATCGTCGTGCGGACCGAGCTTCCGTCCTCGCACAGCACGAGCTGGCGGACGAGGTCGTTGCAGGGCGTGAACGCGGCCGTATCGAGGTCGAGGAGGATCACGTCCGCCGCGAAGCCGGGGACCAGCCGGCCGATGCGATGCGACAGGCGCATCGCGCGCGCGCCACCCAGCAGGACGGCGTCCAGGATCTCGCCCGCGTCGGGCCACGAGCGGTATTCGCGATCCGCAAGCGAGTGCACGAGCGCCGCGGTCTTGGCGGCGAACCACAGGTTGATCGAGTCGTCGACGGTCGCTTCGTCGGTGCCGATACAGATCGGCACGCCGGCGTCGCGGAGCTGTCGGAACGGCATCACGCCGCTGCCGAGGCGCAGGTTGCAGACGGGGTTGTGCGCGACCGTGCATCCCGACTGCGCGAGGAGGGCGATGTCCCCGTCGTCGATCCAGATGGCGTGGATCACCATCATCCGCTCGTCGAGCAGTCCGAGGTCGTGCACATGGCGGACGAGCGACTTGCCGTACTTCACGTCGCCCAGCACGCGCTGCAGCTTCGTCTCGAGGATGTGGATGTTGAACGGCAGGTCGTGCTCGCGCGACAGCGCGGACAGCGCGCGGAAGTACGGCTCCGTCACGCGCTGCGGCGCCGAGCACGACACCGCGGCACGCAACCTGTCGCCCGCAGCGCCATGCCATCGTCCGATGAGGTGCCCGTACAACTCGACGAGTTCGTCGCCGCTCTGCCGAGGCGCTTCGTCCATCGCGCGCCGCACGTCGCCGGGGATGATCTCCTCGAGGTACGGGTACTTCTGGTACTCGACGACGTTGGGCTGGTCGATGGCGACGGTGGCGCGCATGCCGCTGTCCGCGTACGCCTGCATGATCGCGTCGATGGAAGCGCGTGTCGCCACCGGAACGTGGAATGCGTCGTCGTGGACAGACGTGATTCCGCGGCGAAGCATCTCCATCGCGCCTTGCATCGTGCCGACGTAGCCCGCGCGCGCGCCCGCGTCCCCGGTGGCGAGCGGCGGCACCTCGTAGAGCATGAAGAGCTCGAGCGGAAGGCCAGGCAGAGTGCCTCTGGCGAGATTGCCAGGCGAATGGAAGTGCGCGTTGACGAGCCCCGGCATCGCAAGCATCCCGGCGGCGTCGATCACGCGATCGAAGGTTCGTCCGCGCCCGGCGTCGGGGCCGACCGCCTCGATGGCGCCGTCCGCCATCACGATGTCGGCGCGCGGCCACTCGCGCCGCGCATCGTCCATGGTCAGCACGCGCGCATCGCGAACCAGTAGCGAGCCCCTCGTGCCGCTTTGCGACATTCGTTCCCCTGCCTTTCGTGGGCTGCCGTGGGATTGCGGCGCCAGCCGACCGTTACTCGCAAGACCCATTCCGCACCGCGACACGAGGTCGCCAGGAATGGGTACAGGATTCAATCATTTTGTATCCAAACAGTCAACACGAAGCAGCGAGCGTCACTCCGTGTCTCCCCAGGTCTCCTCTCAACCCATTGCAATATAAAGAATAACGGTCTACATTTGCCGACTGTATTTGTATCCAAAATTAAGGCAGGCAATGCCCAAGATGCAGGCCAGTGAGTCGGGAAAGGCCGTGTTGCCCGGAAGCCTCGCGGAGGCCATCGGCCAGCGTGGCGCCGCCCAGCGCAGCGTCGACGTGATCTACCAGCGAATCCTCGGCGCCATCCTGGAGCACCGGTTGCCTCCCGGCACCAAATTGGGCGAGGAGAAGCTCGCCGCAGTGTTCGGCGTGAGCCGGACGCAGGTGCGGCAGGCGCTCGCCCGACTCACGCACGACCGCATCGTCACGCTCATTGCCAACCGGGGTGCCTTCGTGAGCAGCCCTTCCATCGAGGAAGCACGCGAGGTCTTCGAGGCGCGGCGCCTCATCGAGCCCGATCTCGTGCGCAAGGTCGCCTCGGGTGCGACTCCGGCGGTCGTCCGCCGGCTGCGCGGACACGTGGCGCTCGAGTCCGCGGCGCGGCGCGAGAACGACAAGCGCGCGATCATCCGGCTCTCCGGGGAGTTTCACCAGATCATCGCCGATCTCGCGGGCAACTCGTTCCTGGCACGCACGATGCGCGAGCTCGAGTCGCTCACGTGCCTCGTGATCATCCTCTACGACGCACCGCACGTCCCTTCGTGTCCCTACGACGAGCACGCGCTCATCACCGACGCCATCGAGGCGCGCGACGGCGACCGAGCGGTCGCCCTCATGCTCGAGCACCTGGGGCACGTCGAGCGCGCGCTCGACCTCACGCAGCCGGGTCCGCGCGACATCGACTTCACGGCCGTCTTCTCCTAGGAAACGCCGAATGCGACTCCTCGTTCTCAATGCGAACACGTCGGACATCGTCACCGGCAAGGTCACGATCGAGGCCAAGGCCAGCGCCAGTGCCGGCACCGAGATCGTTCCTGTGACGGGAACGTTCGGCGCACGCGTCATCGGCACGCGCGCCGAGCACGCGATCGCCGAGCACTCGACCATCGCGCTCGCTGCGGCGCATGCCGAAGGCTGTGACGCGGTGCTGGTCGCGGTCTCGTACGACACGGGCGTGCGCGGCGCGCGCGAGCTCCTTGCGATTCCCGTGATCGGCATGACCGAGGCAGGACTTCTCACGGCGTGCATGGTCGGCGGCCGCATCGGCGTGGTCACGTTCGGGCGCCGCGTGCTTCCGCTCTATCGGGAACTCGTCGACAGCTATGGCCTGTCTTCGCGCATCGCGGGCTGGCGCGTGCTCGAGAGCACCGCTGCCTACGGACGGGGAGCGCACCCCGAGCTCGACGAGGAGATCGCCGCCGCGGCGCGCGACCTGGTGGAGCGCGAAGGCGCGGAGTCGGTGGTGCTCACGGGCGCGGTGATGGCCGGCGTGCCGCGGCGACTGCAAGCGCACGTTCCCGTGCCGATGATCGACTGCATCGCGGCAGGCGTGCGGCAGGCCGAGCTGCTCGTCCGCCTGGCGCTGCCCAAGCCGACCGCGGGCAGCTATGCGAGTCCGAAAGGGCGCGAGCTGGTCGCCGTGGACGAGGCGATCCTTCGCGCCTTCCGGAAGGACGCCTGATGCTGCGCCATCACGGACGCTACGAGTACCTGCCCATCACGCGGCGTCCGTCGTTCGCATGGCCGGGCGGCCGCAGGCTTGCCGTGTATGTCGCGCTCAACCTCGAGCAGTACGCCTTCGGCGAAGGGCTCACCGAGTCGCTGGTGCCGTCGCTCGACGCGCACGACGTGCTCAACTACTCGTGGCGGGAGTACGGCAATCGCGTCGGCGCGTGGCGGCTGCGCGACCTCTTCACGCAAGTCGGCGTCCCGCTCTCGGTGCTCGTCAACAGCGCGCTCTACGATCACTGCCCGGAGCTCGTTCGTGCGTTCCGCGAGCGCGGCGACGAGATCGCCGCCCACGGCCGGACCAACTCGGAGGCCCAGTCCGCGATGGACGAGGCGTCGGAGCGCGCGCTCATCGAGGAGGCGACGTCGGCGATCGCGCGTCACGAAGGCGCCCCGCCGCAGGGGTGGCTCGGTCCGTGGATCGCGGAGACGCCGCGGACGCCCGATCTCCTCCACGAAGCCGGCTACCGCTACGTGCTCGACTGGTGCAGCGATGACCTGCCCGTGTGGCTCGCCACGCGTCGAGGGCGCATCCTCGCCGTGCCCTATCCGCAGGAACTCAACGACTCGAACGCGATCGTGGCTCGTCACATGAGCGCGTCCGACTTTGCCGATGCGATCGTCGACCAGTTCGACGAGATGCTCGAACAAAGCGAGGCGCAGCCGCTCGTGATGGGCATCGCGCTGCACGCGTATATCGCGGGCCAGCCGTTCCGGCTGCGCCACCTGCGGCGCGCGTTCTCGCACATTGCGCGCGAGCGCGACGCTATCTGGCTTTCGACCGCGGGCGCGATCGCGGCGCACTACGCGGCGCAGCCGGTGCCGCACGAAACGCCATCGCCATCTCGAACGCCGCCTTCGTGAACGCGAGCACGGCGGCAAATTCCTCGTCGCGGAGCTTGCGCGCTTCGTCGCTCGCGCGATAGATGTTCGCGAACTCGCGCTCGCGCCCGGCCTGCACCGCGAAGCGCCCGATGCCGAGCCCCTCGAGGGTCTTCCACACTTCCGGGTTGTACGAGCGCGTGAAGCGCATCACGAACGAGATGGGATCGTTGCGGCCGAGCACCGACGCGAGGCGAAGGATGATCTCAAACGGAAGCGCCACCTTGCCGTTCTCGACGAGTTCGAGGAGCGCGGGATCGGAGAGGTTGACCGCCTCGCCGACTTCCTTGATGGACAGACCCGCGGCCTCGCGCATGCCGCGCAGCACGCTGCCGGCCTTCTCGAGCGCGACGCGCTGATCGGGTCTGACGAGGATCGCCTTCGCCGCGCCGATCGACACGTCGGCGGCCGCGCCCGCGATGCCGAGCACCGAGTCGGACCACGCGCGCACCTGGCGCGCCACGCCGAGCAGAGGCGAGTCCGACGACTCGGGCGTGCCGGCACGTTCACTCTTCTTCTTCGCCATCGATCCCTCTCCTTTTGCCTATGCGATCGCGGGTCGCAGCAGCGAGCGCCGCAGGAGCCACACGGCGATCGACACGTTCACGAGATTCCACAGGATGCCGTTGACGAACGCGGCCTTGTACGAGCCGGTCATGTCGAAGATCGCGCCCGACATCCAGCCGCCCAGCGCCATGCCGAACAGCGTCGCGGTGATCACGAGCCCCACGCGCGTGCCGGCCTCTCGCGGCGGGAAGAACTCGCGGATGATGATCGCGTACGACGGCACGATGCCCCCCTGGAACAGCCCGAAGAGCGCCGAGATCACGAACAGGGACACGAGGCCGTCGAACGGCAGGAACAGGAAGAGCGCGAGCCCCTGCAGCGCGGAGCCGATGAGCAGCGTGCGCAGTCCGCCGATGCGGTCGCACACGTAGCCGAACGTGAGGCGGCTCACGATGCCGCACGCGAGCATCACGGAGAGCATCTGGGCGCCGCGCGCGGGGCCGTAGCCCAGGTCGCCGCAGTAGGCCACGAGATGCACCTGCGGCATGGACATGGCCACGCAGCACGCGATGCCCGCGATGACGAGCAGCGTCTGCAGGGACTTGGGCGTCAAGCCGAGCGCCGCCGGATTGCCCGCGCCGCGCACCGCGACACCCGGCTGGTCCACATGCGGCGGAGGACGGCGCAACAGCAGCGCCAGCGGCAGCATCGTCACCACGACGAAGACCGCGATGCCGAGGTACGTGGCGCGCCATCCCTCGGTGGCGATGAAGTGCGCGACTACCGGCGGCCACACGGTGCCAGCGAGATAGTTGCCGCTCGCGAAGATGCCGAGCGCCATGCCGCGGCGCTTCGCGAACCACAGCGACATGTGGGCGAGAAGCGGCGCGAAGGTGGCTGCGGTGCCCACGCCGACCAGGAATCCGTGCGCGAGCGCGTACTGGAGGATGCTGCCGGACCACGCCGACATCGCGTACCCGGCGCCGAGCGCGAACGTGCCGAGTATCACGGGCACCATGATGCCCCAGCGATCGGACATCCTGCCCATCACGATGCTCGCGACGCCGAAACCGATCATGGTGAGCGTGTACGGGAACGACGCGTCCGCGCGCGCGACGCCGAAGTCGGCCTGCACCGCGGGCAGCGCGACCACGACGGACCACATGCCCACGCCGCCGATGGTCGACAGGACGAGGCCCACCGCGAGGCGATACCACGAGTACCCCGAATCGACTTCGCCCAGGGCTGCCTTCGTCACGCGGGTCACCAATACGTCTCCACCGTCACGTGGCCGGGCTCGCGCCGCCGGTGCCGGCGCATGCCGCGCGTGGCCAGCAGCGCCTGGGTATCCTCGACCATCGCCGGATTGCCGCACAGCATCGCGTGCGAGTTCGCGGGCGTGAGCGCGATGCCCGCACGCGTCTCGAGCCTGCCGTCCGCGATGGCGGCCGGAATGCGCCCGGACAGGACACCTGCATGCTGCTCGCGGCTGACCATCGGGATGTACGTGAACGCGCCGGCGTGCGCCGCCGCGATCTCCGCGATCGTGTCGCGATACGTGAGTTCCTCCGCGTGGCGGACAGCATGCACCAGGACTATGCGCTCGAACGTGCTCCACGCCTCGTCCGTGCGCAGCATCGACAGGAAGGGGCCGAGACCCGTCCCGGTGGAGAGGCACCACAGCGCCTCCGCCGGCGCGACCTCGGCAATCGAGAAGAAGCCGTTCGCGCGCGGCGCGAGCCAGACCGGGTCGCCGGCCTCGAGCGCGGCGAGACGCGGGCTGAGGGGCCCTTGCTCGACGACGATCAGATAGAACTCGTGCGGCGACGCGTGCGGCGGATTCACGAACGAGTACGGCCGCCCGATCATCGGCTCGAGATGGCCCTCGGGCGCCGGCAGCGCGAGGCGCGCGAACTGCCCTGCCACGAACTTGACCTCGGGGGCTGCCACCTGCAGCGAGACGAGGCTCCGCGTCCAACGACGCTTGCCGACGACGCGGCCCTCCACCCATGTGGCCATTTAGGACCGATTCCGATCACGTAAAATCGACATTATGCCAACGCGCTCCCGGCCGCCGACCATCACCGGCCCGCGGGTCTACCTGCGCCCCCCTCTCGTGGAAGACGCCGGCGTCTATCTCGCCGCCGTGCGTGCGAGCCGCGCGCTGCATGGGCCGTGGACGAAGCCGCCGCAGACGCGTGCCCGCTTCGAGGCCTTCGTCGGGCGATTCGCGCCGCGGGAGGAGGTCGCGACGCACGCCGGATTCCTGGCCTTTCGCAAGGAGGACGATGCGCTCGTCGGCGTCTTCAACTTCTCCGAGATCGTCCGCGGCGCCCTCCAGAGCACCTACCTGGGCTACATGGGCTTTCTCCCCCACGCGGGCCAGGGCTACATGACGGAGGGCATGGCGCTCGCGCTCGACGTGGCGTTCCGCAAGCTCCGCCTGCACCGCGTCGAGGTCAACATCCAGCCCACCAACGCGCGATCGCTTGCGCTCGCCAAGCGCGTCGGCTTCACGCGCGAGGGGTTCTCGCGCCGCTACGTGAAGATCGCCGGGCGCTGGCGCGATCACGAACGATACGCCATGCTCGCCGAGGACTGGGCGACGCTGCGCGGGCGCTTCCTCGGCCGTCGCGCGGCGCCGGGCTGACCGGCCGGCCGCGATGAGGGCGATTCCGCTCCTGGCGGCACTTCTCGCCGCGTGCGCCACGCCCGACACGCTGGTAATGAACGAACCCCGCACGGCGACGGAGTTCGCGATCGCGCCGTACGAATTCCACGAGGAGTGCGCCACCATGGGGCCGGGAGACCGCATCGACTATCGCTTCGACGCGCAGGCGCCCGTCGACTTCCAGGTCTTCTACAAGGAAGGCGTCGCCTACATCGCGACCGTCAATCGCGAGGGGGTGCGCGAGGCGGCCGGGGTCTTCACGGCGCCGGCCGCACGCCGCTACTGCGTGCGCTGGGATGCGGGCATGCAGGGCGCGCTGGTCGATTACCGGCTGCGGCTGCTGCCGCCGCGCTCTTAGGGGACGCGAGCCGATGAATGGCCCCACCCTGCTGTTCGATCTCGACGGCACGCTGACCGACAACTATCCGGGCATCTCGCGCTCCATCGCGCACGCGCTCGAGGCCATGGATGTCGCGGTCCCTTCGGCGGAAGTCCTGCGGCGATGCGTCGGTCCCCCGCTGCGCGAATCGTTCGCGTGGCTCCTCGACACGCGGGATGCCGAAGCGATCGAGCGCGCGATCGTCTTCTACCGCGAGCGATATGCCGACCTTGGCTGGCGCGAGAACGTCCTCTACGACGGCATCGCGGACGTCGTCGAGTCCCTGGCGGCCAGGATGCGCGTGTACGTGTGCACGTCCAAGCCCGAGATCTTCGCCACGCGCATCGTCAACCTGTTCGGGCTCTCCCCGCACGTCGCTCGCGTCTACGGCGCCGACCTGCACGGCGCGTTCGACGACAAGGCGAAGCTCCTCGCGCACGCGGCGCAAAGCGAAGGCTTCGATCCCGAGGGCGCGATACTGGTCGGCGACCGCTCGCACGACATCCGCGCGGCGCGCATGAACGGCGCGCGCAGCATCGGCGTCCTGTGGGGCTACGGCTCGAGGGAAGAGCTGGCGCAGGCGCACGCCCTGGTCGATGCGCCCGCGGACCTGCCAGGCGCGATCGCGGGGGTCAGCGGCCGCTCGCCGACAGCACGATGACGACGACGATGAACAGCACGAGCACGATCAGCGCGATCTTCCACGGGCTCTTCGGATATTCGCCGTCGATCGCCCCCGTCACGCCGTTCTGAACGCACTGGAATGCGCGCGCGCCGTAGGTGTACGACATGAGCCAGACGGGCGCCAGGATGTGCTTGAACGTCTGCCGCGTATAGGAGGTGTGCACGACCAGGTTGCGGTAGGTGTCGCCCGGCACCTGCTGCGCACACATCTGCGTGACTTTGCCGTCCATTACCTCGCGCGCGCGCTGCGCGGCGCCGACGAGGTCGATCTGGTAGCGCTCGACGACCCACCCGGCGACGTAGCCGGGGTCGTAGGGCTTGAGCGTCTGCGTCGGAAACGGTTCGATGCCGCGCAGCAGGCGCGGGTGCACGCCGACCGAAGCGCAGACGAGATCGTCGTCGAAGAAGTGGGACAGGCGGCCCGCTGCGGGCTCCCACCGCACGTGCTGGACCTGGCGCGTGCGCGTCTGGCCGTTCTCGACGTACGTCTCCGTCGTGTAATAGTAGTGACCCGCCTCAGCGGTCCACTGCGCATCGGCCTGTGCGTCGAACGTCCAGTACGGGAGGTACACGCCCTTGACGATGTCCGTGAGCGCGCGCCGCTTGAGCGCGTTGGGCGCGAGCCACAGCTTGCCATACCACTGGCGGATGCGGTCGCGCGCCTGCGGCTCGCTGACCACGAACGGAAGCACGCTCTCGGGCCGGAACGCGGGCTTGGTCTCCTCGTAGGGCACGAGCTGCGCCGATCCGCAGAACTGGCAGTTCTGCGCCTGCCGCGTAGGATCGAACACCGAGATCGCGTTGCAGCTCTGGCACTTGACCTGCCGCTTCTCGGCCTTCCAGCCGCGCGCGTCGTCGCCGATGCCGCGAAGTGCTGCGACGAGATCGTGCTCGACGACCTTGCCGGTGCCCTCGATGAGCTTGGCAGGGGACTCGGTGCCGCAGAAGGGACAGACGAGCTTCTGCTTGCCGGGATTCCAGATCGCTTCGCCGCCGCACGCGGGACACGCGAACTTCTGGATCGCGGATGTTTCCGGCGCAGGGGACGCCACGGTCAGGTCCTCCGCCGCGGCGAACGCGTGCGTGCGCGCGCCGGCGTCATTTCATGAGGTAACCGATCACCCGCCACTTGCCGTCGGCCTCGCGCTCGAGGGTGAGGGATTCGCTGCCGGTTCCGCGCTTCGCGAAATCGGCGCGAAAGATGACCGTCATGAATTCGCCCTTGGGCCGGTTGGGCGTGTCGGGCGGCGATTGCGCCCCGAGCAGCGATCGTTGCGCCACCGCTCCGAACTGCGCGCGGCCCGCCTCGGCCACCTCCGCCCACTTCTCTTGCGAGATGCCTTCCTTGAAGCGCTTGCCAGACGCCGCGTAGAGCTGCTTCACGTCGTGCTTGTCGAGCAGCACGAGCCAGTCGCGGGCGGCGGCCACGGCCTCATTCTGCCGCGGGTCCTGCGCTGCGGCCGGCACTGCGATCGCCATGACCCACAGCGCCGCGACGGCCAGCGCGCGGCGCCGGCCGGCTGCGATGATTTGCATCGTTCTATCCTTTGAGAAAAGTGTCGACCGCGGCGCGCGTGATGCGCCACTGCGTGCCGATCTTGCGGCCTTTGAGGTCGCCGGAATCGAGGCTCGCGACGACGTCGGTCTCCGACACGTTGAGCATTTGCGCGACCTGCGCGGGCGTCAGCAGCTCGGGAGCGGCCGCCTGCGGCTGCGGGGCCTGGATGCCCGGCGTCTGCTGTTGGCCCATGATGCCGCCGGGCTGGTTCATCATCTGCTGCGCCATCGCCATGCCCATCGCGAGTTCGGCGCCGGCGCCGCCCATGCCGCCGCCGCCGCCCGGCTGGCCCATGCCCTGCGCCATCTGGAACTTGACGTAGTCGTTGAGGTTGCCGACCGCGGCCATGCTGGAGCGCTTGTCGATCGCCTGCTCCACCTCCGGCGGAACCGACACGTTCTCGACGATGAACGTGGTCATCTCGAGCCCGTACTTGGCGCCGATGGCGGGATTGATGAGCGGCAGCAGCGCCTCGCCGAGCTCGCCGTAGCGCGAGGCCACGTCGAGCGCGGGAATCTTGGACGACGCAAGCGCGTCGGTGAACACGGACACGAGGCGCGAGCGCATCGTGTCGTTGAACTCGTCGAGCCGGAAGTGGTTGTCGGTGCCGGCCACTTCCTTCAGGAACTTCTTCACGTCGACGATGCGGAAGTCGTAGGTTCCGTACGCGCGCAGGCGGACGATCCCGAAGTCGTTGTCGCGCATCATCACCGGGTTGGCCGTTCCCCACTTGTTGCCGGTGAACAGCCGCGTGACGACGTAATAGACGTCCGCCTTGAACGGGCTCTGCAGCGCGTACTTCCAGCTCTTGAGGTTGGTGAGGATCGGGATGTTGTCGGTGGTGAGCGTGTGCTTGCCCGGCCCGAACGTGTCTCCGAACTCACCCAGGTACACGAACTGCGCCACCTGCGACTCGCGCACGATGAGCTGTGCGCCGTTCTTGATTTCCTTGTCCTCGTCGGGGAAGCGGAACGACAGCGTGTCACGCGAGTCGTCCGTCCACTCGATGATGTCGATGAACTGCTTCTTCAGGAAATCCATGATGGCCATGCGGGCGATCCTCGCTAGGTGATCTTGGTGCGGTCAGGACTTCTTGGGCGCGCCGGACTTCTTGACCTCGGCTTCGGCGTTCTTGAGCTCCTGCTCGAGCCTTGCCGCGGGCATCGCGCCCGGGACCACCGTGCCGTCGGCGAACACGATGGTCGGCGTCGCGCTCACCTTGAACCTGGCGCCGAGCTCGGCCGTCTTGGCGACGGGATTGTCGCAGTCACCCGCATTGTCGGGCAGCTTGCCGGACTCGTAGAAGGCGTCCCATGCCGCCTGGCGATCCGGCGCGCACCAGATGACGCGCGACTTGCGCGCGGCGTCCGGGTGCAGCGAGTCGATAGGATACAGCAGCGTGTAGATCGTCACGTTGTCGACGTTCTTCAACTCCTGCTCGAGGCGCGCGCAGAACGGGCAGTCGGCATCGGAGAACACGTACATCGTGCGCGAGCCGTCGCCCTTCACCTTCTTGAGCGCCATCTCGGTGGGGATCTGCGCGACGTTCACGCGGTTGAGCTTGCGCTGGCGCTCCTCGGTCAGGTTGACCTTGGCCTCGGAGTCGTACATCGCGCCGATCATGAGGTACTTCGCCTTGGCGTCGGTGTAGATGATGCGGTCGTCCAGCATGACCTCGTACAGCCCGCCGAAGTAAGACGTCTTGGAAACGCCGCGCACCTCCGCGCCCGGGAACTTGAGCTCGAGGCTCCGCTTGATGGCGGCCGCCTCGCCGGTCAGGGGTGCGGGCTTGTCGGCCTGCGCCAAACACGCGCCGGCAGCGAACACCGCGATGGCGGCCAGCGCCGCGCGGCTCTTGAAGTACGGCATGTCACGTCTCCGGAATTGGGCAAAGTGCATTGGACAAGTCTATCGCAGGGCTGGTTGCGCCAAGACCCGCTTCAGGAAGGGGAGCCGATCGACGGCGGACATGCCGGCGTTGCGCACCGCCGACAGCCAGGGGGACGGAGGACCGAAAAGCCGAACGAGGCCGTCGGTGACCATCTGCATGGCCAGGACCGGCTCGACGCGGCGGCGCGCGTAGCGGGCCAGCAGGATGGGCGCGCCGGCATCGGTCACCGGTCCCCGCTCGGCGAGGACCTGCGCCAGCACCCGGGCGTCGCCGAATCCAAGGTTCACTCCCTGTCCCGCCAGCGGATGCACGCCGTGCGCGGCATCCCCCACCAGCGCGAGCCGGTGGGCGACGGTGGTGGGCAGCCGCAGCAGCGCCAGCGGGAACCCCGCCGGCGGCGAAAGCGGCGTCATGGCGCCCAGGACGTGGCGCCCGGCTTCCCCGACACGCGAAGCCAGCGCCTCGGGCGTGGCGGCGAGGAGCTCGCGCGCCAGCGCATCCGGCGCGGACCAAACGATCGAGACGTGCGCCCCCGCGCTCACGGGCTGCGGCCCTTCGCCGCGCAAATCGCATCCCGTGAGCGGCAGCCAGGCGAGCACGCTGCCGTCGTCACGGAACCATTGCCGCGCGATCCCCCGGTGGGGGCGCTCGCAAGCGAAGTTAGCGACCACTCCGGTCTGTCCGTAGGACCTGGGCTCGGCCAGGATCCCCGCTGCCTGGCGGACCCAGGAGCGCAGTCCGTCGGCCGCCACGACGAGCCTCGCGCGCAGGCGCTCGGCGGGCAGGCCCGGGGCTTCGGTGATCAACGTGGCGTGGTCCGTGTCGAAGGTCAATCCGACGAACGGCGTCCCGCCGCGCATCGCCACGCCGGCCTCGACGGCCGTTTCGACCAGCGCGGCGCGCAATTCCCGCTCCTCCACGATCCACGCCAGGGCGCGCTCGTGCAGATCGTAGGCCGTGAACTCGAGGTGCGCCCGCGCATCGCCTTCGATCTCCATGCCCTCGACCGCCGTGAGCCGGTCCACCGGCATCCGCTGCCAGGCGCCGATGCCGTGCAGGAACTGCGCGCTGCCGGGGCTGATGGCATACACGCGAACGTCGTATTGCGACCGGTCGTGCTCCGGGACGGCCACGGGCGCGGCGTCGGCCACGGCCACCGACAGGCCGGAGTGCGCAAGTGCCGCGGCAAGCGAGAGACCCGGCAGTCCGGCCCCGGCGACGACGACGTCGTAGGCATCCATCAGCGAAGCACTTCGATCG
>CAZIZD010000042.1:0-1385 GCA_964543615.1 uncultured Alcaligenaceae bacterium
CTTGGCGATGCGGTCCACGAAGAATGCGAGCCGCGCCATGGAGTCGCGCAGGTTGGGACCGTACGACATGAGGTTTCCGCCGTCGGTGAACGTCGACCAACCCGAGACCGTCGGCATCCGGTTGCGTACGGCCCACGCCGCGATGCGCTCGCGCTCGGCAATGACGGACTGCACCGGGAAGAACATGGTGGCATCGCAGCCGGATTTCTCGATCGCCGCCATCGCAGCCGTCAGCTCCGATGAGTTGCGCGCCTCGAAATAGACGATCGTAAGTCCGAGCGCGGCGGCCGCTTGCTCGGAGGCGCGCCGCTCGGCCTTGTCGCCCGGATGCTGGGGTGCGGCTACCACCGCGACGCGCTTCACGCTGGGGATCACCTCGCGCAGCATCTCCATGCGCTTGCCCACGAGCTCGAGCGCCAGGAACGAGATGCCCGTCATGTTGCCGCCCGGGTGCGAGAGGCTTTGGACGAAGCCCGCTTCGACCGGATCGCCGCTGAAGCCGAACGCCACGGGAATCGAAGTCCTGGCGGCATGCACGGTGAAGGCCGCGGTGCCCTGCGTGACGATCACGTGCGGCTCGGTCTTGAGCATCTCCGCGACGACCTGTTTCAGGCGCTCGGGCGACTCCTGGCCCCAGTACGGGACCAGCGTGAGGGTGCTGCCCTCGACGTAGCCCGCGTCGCGAAAGCCCTGCCGCAACGACTCGTAGAAGACGTCGCCCGCCGTGCTGGCGGCGAACACCGCGCCGACGCGAAGCGGCTTCGGCTGCGCGCGCGCAAGAATTGGGGCGCCGAGAGCGGCGCCGGCGAGGGCGGTGAGGACGGCACGTCTTCGATTCATCGCATCGCTCCCCAAGTGCCGCGAAGGATACACCCTCACGCGGGCAGGCAGGACGGCCCCAGCGGCTCGAAGCTCTTGTAGGTCAGGATGAATTCCTGGTGGCCAAGCGCCTCCGATCGCGTCGTCTCGCCGTTGCACACGCGCCCGACCATGTCGCGGATCTCGCGTCCCACCTCGTCGAGCGTGCCGCGACCTTCGAGGATGCGGCCTGCGTCGACGTCCATGTCGTCCTGCATGCGCCGCCAGGTGTCGGGATTGGCGCACACCTTGATCACGGGCGCGATGGCGGACCCCACGACGGAGCCGCGGCCCGTCGAGAACAGGATCGCGTGCGAGCCGCACGCGATGAGCTCCGCGATCTCGGCGTTGTCGTTGATGTTGGGAAAGCCGAAGCGCACCCCGCCGTCGGGCACCACGTCGAGCAGGTACAACCCGCCGCGCGGGGGCTCGACGCCGGGCTTGACGATGCCGTCGATGCGGGACTGTCCCGACTTCGCGTACGCGCCGAGCGACTTCTCCTCGATGGTCGTGAGACCGCCGTCGGC
>CAZIZD010000042.1:1395-4950 GCA_964543615.1 uncultured Alcaligenaceae bacterium
GTTGCCCGGCGCGAAGCTCGCATACCCGAGCGTCGCGTAATACTCCGCGGCCTTGGCGACCGTGCGCTTGAGCTCGTCGCCGAGCGTCGCCGTCTTCGCGCGCGCCGCCATGAGGTGCTCCATGCCGATCAGCTCGCCCGTCTCCTCGAAGATCGTCGTAGCACCTTCCGCGACCAGGAGGTCGAATGCGACACCCATCGCGGGATTGGCGGTGAGGCCCGAGGTCGCGTCGGACCCGCCGCAGATCGTGCCCACGGTGAGCTCGTTGATGCGCATCGGAACCCGCGATTGCGCGCGCAGCACGGGCAGCGTGGCGCCCACCCATTCGCGTCCTGCGGCGATGCTCGCGCGCGTGCCCCCGGCCTGCTGGATGCCCAGGGTGCGGACCGGACGCCCGCTCGCCTCGATCGTCTTCGCGAGCCGCCGCTTGTCGAAGCCCTCGCAGCCGAGCGACACGAGCAACGCGCCGCCGACGTTCGGATGGGTGCAGAGCTTTTCCATCATCGCCAGCGCGTAGGCGTTCGGATAGCAACCGGGGAAGCCGATGAGGTGCACGTCCCCGTCGCGGAACGACGAGGCGATCTCGCGCGCGACGTGGTGCGCGCACTCGACGAGATACGCGACCACGAGCACGTTGCGGATGCCCTTGCGCCCGTCGGTGCGCGGGTAGCCGGAGAGCGCCGATGCGCTCATGGCAGCGTGTATGTCGGCAGGTAGCCGCTCTTCGCGTTGTGCGTGTGTACGTAGTGGCCGGCGGGAATCGGGTGCGTCGCGATGCCGATGGGGCAGTTGTACTTCACGATGGTCTCGCCCGCGGCGATGTCGAGCGCGGCGATCTTGTGCCCGACGGCGACGTCGCGGTCGACGGCAAGCGCCAGGCCGTCGAGCGTTGGCGTCTCACCCTTGCGCAGCGGACGCAGCGCGATCGCCACGTTGTCCTGCGCTGCCAGCTTCATGACGTCGGCCACGCGACGGCGCCTTTCAGAACTTGCCGTAGCGGTTGTACGCCTCGACGGGGTCCATGCCGCCGATCAGCGCGCGCCGCATGTCGCTCTCGGTGGCGACCACTTCCTCGGTCTTCGCGACGACCTCCTCCGCGATCTCCTGCGGAACGATCACGACGCCGTCACGGTCGCCGAGCAGGTAATCCCCGGTGCGGATGGTGACGCTGCCGATGGTGACGGGCTCGGAATAGCGATCGGGGATCCAGCGCTCGACGATGTCCGAAGGCGTGAGGAACGAGCAGAACACGGGGAAGCCCTGCTCGAGCACGAGGTCGGTGTCGCGCGAGCCGCCGTCGACGACGTAGCCCAATACGCCGCGCGCCTTCAGCGTCTGCGCGGAGAGCTCGCCCATCAGCGCCACCTCGTGATTGTTCGGCTGGCACACGACGACGTGACCCGACGGCGCGTGCGCGAGCAGCGTGCACCATCCAAGGAGCGTCTCGTGGCGCGACTTCGTGCGGTCGATGTGACCCGACACCGTCCACACCGGGCCGGCGAGGCGGGTGCCCGGCGCGATGGCTTTGATCGCGGGCGGCAGCACGACGTTCTCGCGTCCCATCATGCGCAGCACGTCGTGGACGGCGCCGGTATAGCAGGCGGCCAGGCGCTCGGTGAGGGTCATGCGGCCTTCTTCCTCCAGGCGCCGATGATGGCGCCCGCAATGACCAGGCCGACGAAGGCGTAACCGGCGTTGATGAGCCACAACGTCAATCCGCGCGCCTCGAAGCTGTAGTTGAGTGCGAGCATCGCGCCGACGATGCCGAACGCAACTGTTGCACCCGTGAGCGCGCCGCTGCCCGCTGAAGGCTGCAAGCCGCGCTGCACGATCCAGGCGAGCGTGTAGCACATGACGAGGATCGCGGCGAACCCCGCGGCCATCACGGCCGGCGTCCCTCCGCCGTCCTTCATGAGTTGCTCCGCGCTCTTGCCGATCCCGGCGAGCCACGGTCCGCTGAAGAAGGTGTACCACCCTGCGCCGATCCCGAAGAACACGATCGCCGCCACGATGACTGCAAGGTGATTGGTCCTGCCCATGTCGCGCCCTCCCGGCTTTGCGAGCGGCAAAGTCTCTCACCAACCGTGGCTCAGAACAACTCGCCCTGCCGCTCGTTCGCGCGGGGCGGCCTGAACCGTGTTGTGTCGAAAGGGTCGTTGCGTCCCTGATTCAGCCCAAGCCGCCTGCACGCGAGCTCGAAGCGCTTCTCGATCAGGTCCGCGTACGTTCCGGTGCCGCGCATCCGCACGCCGAACGTGCTCACGTAGTCCTTGCCGCCGCGCAGCTGCTGGACGAGGCTCATGACGTGCGCCGCGCGCAAGGGATAGTGTTCGTCCAGCCACGCGCGGAAGAGCGGCGCGATCTCGAGCGGCAGGCGCAGCATGATCCACCCCGCCGAGCGCGCACCGTGGGCGGACGCCTCCTCGAGGATCGCCTCCATGTCCCTGTCGTTGAGCTGCGGAATCACCGGAGCGACCAGCACGCCGACCGGAATCCCCGCCTCGTGCAGCGAGCGCATTGCCGCGAGACGCCGTTCGGGCGCCGCCGCGCGCGGCTCCATCACCCGCGCGAGATCGCGATCCAGCGTGGTGACCGAGAAATAGACGCGCGCCATGTTCTTCGCCGCCATCGGCGCGATGAGGTCGATGTCGCGCTCGACCAGCGCGGACTTGGTCACGATCGAGAAGGGATGCTCGTGCTCCGCGAGGACCTCGAGGATGCCGCGCGTGACCTTCCACTCGCGCTCGATGGGCTGGTAGGGATCGGTGTTGGCGCCGAGCGCGATGGCGTCGCACTTGTAGCCGGGCTTGGCAATTTCGGTGCGCAGCAGCGCGGGCGCGTCCGGCTTGGCGAAGAGCCTGGTCTCGAACTCGAGGCCGGGCGACAGATCGAGAAACGCGTGCGATGGCCGCGCGTAGCAGTAGACGCAGCCGTGCTCGCATCCCTGGTACGGATTGATCGACTGCGTGAACGGAATGTCAGGCGAGTCGTTGCGCGCGATGATCGTGCGCGAGCGCTGGATGATGACCGTGGTCGCGATCTGCCGCGCGGGCGCGTCCTCGGGCGGGACGTCGGTCACCGGCTGAACCCACCCGTCGTCGACCGCCTCGCGCGTGTCGCTTCGGTAGCGGTTGCCGGGGTTGAACGTCGCACCGCGGCCGCGTGCAGGCGCGGCGCCCGGCGCGCGGCGCTGCGGGTCGGGAAGCGGGGTGTCCCCCGGGTCGCGCGGCTTCATCAGGTCGATTTTACGCCCCGTCCGCAACGCGCCTAGAATCCTGTCCGTGAGTGAAACGATCGCATGAGCACGCCCCGGCGCGCGTTTCTTGCCGTTCTCGCGGGCGCCGTGTGCGCCCCCGGTGGAACCTGGGCGCAGGACGGACGCCTTCGCACGGTCGGTTTCATTGGCGGCGGCAACGCCGAGACCGATGCCCCGGGGCTCGCGGCATTCCGTCAGGGCATGACCGAGCTCGGATGGGTCGAGGGCCGCGATTACGCGATGGTCGAGCGCTATGCGGAGAATGTCGCCAAGGCTCTGCCCGACGTTGCCG
The DNA here is from genome assembly GCA_964543615.1 of uncultured Alcaligenaceae bacterium. Classification (GTDB taxonomy): domain Bacteria; phylum Pseudomonadota; class Gammaproteobacteria; order Burkholderiales; family Casimicrobiaceae; genus VBCG01. The sequence continues at coordinate 4,944 of CAZIZD010000042.1, forward strand.
CGAAGCT
>CAZIZD010000042.1:4960-17191 GCA_964543615.1 uncultured Alcaligenaceae bacterium
GGCCGCAAAACCGGACGTCATCCTCACCACCGCGGAGTCTCCCGCGTTGGTGATTGTCGGGATGACGAAGACGCCTGTCGTCTTCACGATCGCACGCGATCCCGTCGGGATGGGATTGGCCCAGAGCCTCCAACGGCCGGGGGGCACCGCTACCGGTCTCGTGACGTTTGCGCCGGAGCTCTCAGCCAAGCGCGTGCAGCTGCTGCGCGAGGCATTTCCAAAGACCTTGCACATCGCGGCGATCCATGCGGCCGACGATCCGGTCGGGCCGGCGCAAGTGAAGGAGATCGAGCGCGCGGCGCGCGAGCTCGGCCTCCGGTTCACCGCCATCGCCATCACCGGCAAGGCGGACATCGAGCCCGCGTTTCGCAAGGGCAAGGCGGGGGGCGCCGACGGCTTCGTGATCGCCAGCGGTGTCATGACCTCGACCAATCGGGAACCTATCGTGCGCGCGGCCGCGAGCCAGCGCATCCCGGCAATCTATCCCTTCGACATCTTTCCTCTGGTGGGCGGTCTCATGAGCTACGGAACGCGCCGCACCGAGAACTACCGGCGCGCCGCGGCCTACGTGGACAAGATCCTGCGCGGGAAGCCGGCCGGCGAGCTCCCCATCGAGCAACCCACCAGCGTCGACTTCGTCGTCAACCTGTCAGCCGCCAGGTCCCAGGGACTGACGCTGCCTTCGGCGATGGTGCTGCGTGCCGACCGCGTGATTCAGTGACGGCTCGCGCGGCGCCCGCCGCTGGTGTAGCCTCGTCGACGCTCATTCGGGAACCGTCGTGACCAAGCCCTCCACCCACCGCTTCGACACACTCTCGCTGCACGCCGGCGCCGTTCCCGATCCCGCGACGGGCGCGCGCGCGACGCCGATCTACCAGAGCGCGTCCTTCGTCTTTCCCGACAGCGACCATGCGGCGGCGCTGTTCAACATGGAGCGCGCGGGTCACGTTTATTCACGCATCTCCAATCCCACCGTCGCGGTGCTGGAGGAGCGCGTCGCGGCGCTCGAGGGCGGCGTGGGTTCCATCGCAACGGCAAGCGGCCAGGCCGCGCTGCACCTCGCCATCGCGACGATCGTCAGCGCGGGACAGCACATCGTCGCCTCGCGCTCGCTGTACGGTGGCTCGCACAACCTGCTCGACTACACGTTGCCCCGCTTCGGCATCGAGACCACGTTCGTCGACGCGCGAGACATCGACGCGTGGCGCGCCGCGATCCGGCCCCAGACGCGCCTGCTCTTCGGCGAGACGCTCGGCAACCCGGGGCTCGACGTGCTCGACATTCCCGTCGTTGCCACGCTCGCGCACGAGCATGGCTTGCCGCTTCTCGTCGACTCCACGTTCACCACGCCGTTCCTGGTGCGTCCCTTCGAGCACGGCGCCGATCTCGTGTTCCATTCGGCCACCAAGTTCCTCTCCGGCCACGGCGTCGTGATCGGCGGGGTGCTCGTCGACGGCGGCACGTTCCGCTGGGACGAGGGTGCGGCACGCGGAAAGTTTCCGACGCTCACCGAGCCCTACCATGGCTTCCACGACATGGTGTTCGCGGAGGAGTCGACCACGGCCGCATTCCTCCTGCGCGCGCGGCGCGAGGGCATCCGCGACTTCGGCGCGTGCATGGCACCGTTCACGGCGTTCCAGATCCTGCAAGGCATCGAGACGCTGCCGCTGCGAATGGAGCGTCACGTCGCGAATGCGCACAAGGTCGCGCAGTTCCTCGCGGCGCATGCGTTCGTGGAGTCGGTGGGCTTTCCCGACCTGCCGTCGCATCCGGACCACGAGCTCGCGAAGCGGCTGCTGCCGCGCGGCTGCGGCGCGGTGTTCAGCTTCGCGATCAAGGGCACGCGCGCGCAGGGACGCAAGCTCATCGAATCGCTCACGCTGTTCTCGCACCTCGCCAACGTGGGCGATGCCAAGTCCCTCGTGATCCATCCGGCTTCCACCACGCACTTCCGCATGTCGGCGGACGACCTCGTCAAGGCGGGCATCACCGAAGGCACGATCCGCCTGTCCATCGGCCTCGAGGATCCGGACGACCTCATCGAAGACCTGTCGCGTGCGCTGTACGCGGCGAGCAAGGGCTGACGATGCTGTTGACGGTCGACGGGCGCGAAACGTACGTCTACACGGGGGCGCGTGCGCACGTTCCAGGCCAGCCGGCGATCGTGTTCGTGCATGGTGCCGCCAACGATCACAGCGTGTGGGCGCTGCAGTCGCGCTACTTCGCGCACCATGGCTTCGACGTGCTCGCCGTCGACCTGCCGGGTCACGGACGCTCGGAGGGGCCGGCGCTCGCGTCGGTGGAGGTCATCGCGCAGTGGATGGTGAGCGTGCTGGACGCGGCGCGTGTCGAACGCGCGACGCTGGTGGGACACTCGCTCGGCTCTCTCGCCTGCCTCGCGGCCGCGGCCGCGTCTCCCGAGCGCGTGACGAAGATCGCGCTGCTCGGTCCGGCGGTGCCGATGGCGGTAAGCGACGTGCTGCTCGACGCGGCCAGGGCGGACGATCACGTCGCCTACGAGCTCATCAACGGCTGGTCGCACAGCACGCCGCGCAAGATCGGCGGCAATCGCGTGCCCGGAATGTGGATGACCGGCGCCGCGATGCGCCTCATGGAGCGCACACCCCCTGGCGTGCTCTACACCGATCTCTTCGCGTGCAACGCCTACGCAGGCGGCCTTGCCGCGGCAGCGGGCGTGCGCTGCCCGGCTTTGGTGCTGCTCGGCCAGCGCGACCTCATGGCGCCCGCCAGGAACGCACCGCCGTTGTGCCAGGCGCTCCCGAACGTCAGGGTCGTGACTCTCGAAGGATGCGGGCATGCGCTGATGGCGGAGCAGCCGGACGCCGTGCTGGACGCGTTGCGCGCGTTCGTGTGAGCGCGGCCGTCAGGGCGGGTAAAATGACCGCCTGACTTCCGCACGCCTCCGAGGGACCGCCATGAATCCGCAGCAATACGAGAAGGTCAAGTCCGCCAAGGGTTTCATCGCCGCGCTGGACCAGAGCGGCGGCAGCTCGCCCAAAGCGCTCTCGCTGTATGGCATCAAGCCGGATGCGTATTCCGGCGAGCAGCAGATGTACGACCTCATCCACGCGATGCGCACGCGCATCGTCACGAGCCCCGCGTTCACGGGCGAGCGCATCTTGGGCGCGATCCTGTTCGAGCAGACCATGGACCGCGACGTGGAAGGCCGCGGCAGCGCCGACTACCTCTGGTCGGTCAAGAACGTCGTGCCCTTCCTCAAGGTCGACAAGGGACTTGCCGACGAAGCCAACGGCGTGCAGGTCATGAAGCCCAACCCGGGACTGGACGCGCTCCTCGCGCGCGCCAAGGGCAAGGGCGTGTTCGGCACCAAGATGCGCTCCGTGATCAAGCACGCCAACGCGCAGGGCATCGACGAGGTCGTCGCGCAGCAGTTCGCGGTGGGCAAGCAGATTCTCGCCGCGGGCCTCATGCCTATCATCGAGCCCGAGGTCGACATCCATGCTACCGACAAGAAGGGCGCCGAGGCCCTGCTCAAGGCGTCGCTCGTCAAGCATCTCGACACGCTGGGCTCGCAGCAGGTGATGCTGAAGCTCACCATCCCGACCGTCGACGACTTCTACGCCGACCTCGTGAGCCATCCGCGCGTGCTGCGCGTCGTGGCGCTCTCGGGCGGATACTCGCGCGACGAGGCCAATGCGCTCCTCGCTCGCAATCGCGGTGTGATCGCGAGCTTCTCGCGCGCGCTGACCGAAGGCCTGACCGCGCAGCAGAGCGACCAGGATTTCAACAAGGCCCTCGACGCATCGATCGCGAGCATCTACGCCGCGTCGGTGAAGTAGACCCCGCGGTTCCGCGCGCTGCCATGGGCGCGCCGCGCTTCTACGTCCGCGATCCGCTCTCGCCCGATCTTGCCGGGAGTGAGATCGCGCTTCCCGACGACGTCGCGCATCACGCGCTGCGCGTGCTGCGGCTCGCCACCGGCGAGGCCATCACGCTTTTCGACGGCAGCGGCGGCGAGTATGCGGCATTGCTCGTTCGCGCCGGCAAGCGCGAGGCCTGGGCGCGAATCGACGCGTTCGACCCTGTCGATCGCGAGTCGCCGCTCGGTGCGACCCTCGTGCAGGGCATCACCGCCACCGACACGATGGACGCGATCGTGCGGCATGCCGTTGAGCTGGGGGTCGCGGCGATTGCGCCGGTCGTGACCGAGCGCAGCGCGCGATTTCCTGCCGGGGCGCATGGCGACAAGCGCCTCGCGCACTGGCGCGAGGTCGCGGTGTCCGCGTGCGAGCAGTGCGGACGCAATCGCATCCCGGACGTTCACGCGCCGGCGATGCTGACCGAGTGGCTGCGCACGCCCCGCACCGGCATCGTCTTCGATGCCGGTGCCGTCCAGGCGCTGCCCTCGGCCGCGCCCGCGAAACCCCTCCATGTCCTCGTCGGCGCGGAGGGCGGATTCACCGGGCGCGAGATGGAGCTCGCGACGCGCGCGGGATTGCGGCCCGTGCGCGCAGGCCCGCGCGTCATGCGCGCCGAGACGGCGGCGCTTTGCGCGCTGGCCGCGATCAACGTGTCGTGGGGCGACTTCCGATGAGAACGATCTTCCTGCTCGCTGCGATCCTTGCGCTGGCCGGCTGCATGACTTCGCCTCCGGTGCCCTCGGATGCCGACTACAAGTACGTCGTGCTCGGCCCCGAGGGCGCGCCGATGGCGCGCGTGATCACGGCGCGGGGACAGTGCCCCAGCATCGACATCGACGGCACCACGGTCGCGATGACGGTGCGCATGCCGGCCGGGACGATTCCCGTGCGCCCGTCGCGCATGGACCTGCCCCTGCCCAAGGCTTCCGTGTTCCCGGTGACGACGTGCGAAGCGGCCATTCCCGCGAGCGCGATGCGCGCGAGCATCGACGGCGCGTCGCTGCCGCTGCCCAAGGTCTCGCCCAAGCGCGTGGTCATACTCGGCGACACCGGGTGCCGCATCGTGTCGAACTTCGGCATCTTCCAGGCGTGCGACGATCCCACCGCGTGGCCGTTCGAGCGCATCGCCGATGCGGCCGCCGCGACCGAGCCCGACCTCGTCATCCACGTCGGCGATTACCACTATCGCGAGGGGCCGTGCGATCTCGCCAATCCGGGATGCGCCGGCAGCCCGTGGGGCTATGGGTACGACGCGTGGCGTGCCGACTTCTTCCAGCCGGCGCGCAAGCTCCTCGCGGCCGCGCCGTGGATCGTCGTGCGCGGCAATCACGAGTCGTGCAACCGCGCGGGGCAGGGCTGGTGGCGCTTCCTCGATCCGCGTCCGCTTGCCCCGAAGCAGGACTGCAACGCGGCGGAGAACGACGACATCGGCAACTACAGCGCGTCGTACGCGGTGCCGCTCGGACGAGGCTCGGACCTCCAGTTTCTCGTGTTCGATTCCTCCTGGGTGGGCGTCGTGCCGATCCCACCCACCGATCTCATGTACCGCAACTACAAGGCGGAGTTCGAGTCGGTCTTCAGGCTCGGCGCGCGCACGCCGCGCGCGTTCTTCATCAGCCACCATCCGGTGCTCGGTTTCGCGGCCAACCCGAACGATCCGCAGAATCCCTTCCCCGGCAACGGCGGCCTGCAGTCGGTGCTGACGCCGCTGTACGGCAATGCGCTCTTTCCCTCCAACGTCGAAGTGGTCCTCTCGGGGCACAACCACGTCCTCGAGATCGTGAATTTCTCTTCAGGGCATCCGCCGCAGTTCATCACCGGCAACGGCGGCGACTGGGCCGACCAGCCGTTCCCGGCGCCGTTTCCCGCCGGCAAGCAACCCGCGCCCGGCGCCGTCGTGGCGCAACTCCTGTCCACCACGCGCTTCGGCTTCATGACCATGGAGCGCGACGGCGCGGGCTGGTCGATGCGCGCCTTCGACTACGACGGCAAGCCGATGACCTCGTGCAAGGTCGCGGCCCGCCGGGCGGAGTGCACGCCGCTCACGCCTTGACGCCCGCGGGCCTTGCCCCGAAGATTGACCGCCCCGCGCTCGCCCGCGCGCGAAACTCGACAGAGCCCATGCCGGATCCCGCAACTCCAACGCCCGAAGCCGTCAAGGCTCCCCTTCCCGAAGCCGCCGGGAAGTCCGGTTCGCAGATGACCGGGCTCGTCCGCTCGCTCATCCGTCCCTACCGCGTCTGGGTGCTGGTGGTGTTCGCCGCCATGATGGTGGAAACCCTTGCGAGCCTCGCGGCCCCGTGGCCGCTCAAGGTGATACTCGACAACGCGCTCGGCCATCATCCCCTGCCCAAGTGGCTCGAATGGGTGCACACGCTCGGCATCGACCGCGACACGATGGGCCTTGCCCTGTTCGCGGCGCTCGCGACGATCTTCATCGCGCTCCTCGACTCCATCGCGGACTACATCGACAACTACTACACGGAGAGCGTGGGCCAGTGGGTCGCGCACGACCTGCGCATCCGCATCTACGACCACCTGCACCGGTTGTCGCTCGGCTACTACTCGACGCACCAGACGGGCTCGCTCCTTTCCACGCTCACGAACGACGTGTCCACGGTCCAGGATTTCGCTTCGTCGGCGACGCTGTCGATCGTGGTCGACATGATGACCATCGTCGGCATGCTGGGCATCATGTTCTGGCTCAACTGGGACTTCGCGCTCATCGCCGTCGGCGTCACGCCGTTCCTGCTGCTCTTCGTGATGCGGTTCAAGAAGGCGGTGAAGGACGCCACACGCGAAGTACGCAAGAAGCAGAGCGAGATCGTCGCCGTCGCGCAGCAGGGCCTGGGCTCGGTGCGCTCGGTCAGCGCGTTCGACCGCCAGGACCTGGAGGCGCAGCGGATGGAGGAGGCGAGCCGCGCCACAGTCGCCGCGGCGCTCAAGGCACGCCGCGTGAAGTCGCTGCTCGGACCGGTCGTATCGGTGGTGGTCGCGCTGTGCACGGCGTTCGTGCTCTGGCGCGGCACGGCGCTCATCCTCTCCAACGCGATGACGGTCGGCGCGCTGACCGTGTTCCTCGCGTATCTGTCCAAGTTCTTCAAGCCGGTGCAGGATCTCGCGAAGATGACCAACACCATCGCGCAGACCGCGGTGGGCCTGGAGCGCATCAACACCATCCTCGCTGCGGACGACGTGATCCCGGAGAAGCCCGACGCCGTGAAGCCGCCTCCCTTCAAGGGCGAGATCGCCTTCGAGCACGTCGCGTTCGCCTACAACGCGGACACGCCCGTGCTGAAGGACGTGAGCTTCACGGTGAAGCAGGGGCAGGTGATCGGCGTGGTCGGGGGAACCGGCAGCGGCAAATCGACGATCGTGAGCCTCATCCCGCGCTTCTACGACGTGACCGGCGGCCGCGTGCTGATCGACGGACGCGACGTGCGCGACTACCAGCTGCATCCGATGCGGCGCCAGATCGGCTTCGTTCTGCAGGAGACGGTGCTGTTCCGCGGCACCATCCGCGACAACATCGCCTATGGCCGGCCGGGCGGCGCCACCGACGAGGAGATCGTCGCCGCGGCCAAGCTCGCCAACGCGCACGAGTTCATCGAGAAGATGGCCAAGGGTTACGACACGGTCGTGGGCGAGCGCGGCGACACGCTGTCGGGCGGCCAGCGCCAGCGCATCGGCATCGCACGCGCCGTGATCCGCGACAACCCGATCCTCATCCTCGACGAGCCCACGGCCGCGCTCGACACCGAGTCGGAGCGGCTCGTGATGGAGGGCCTGGAGCGCCTCATGAAGGGACGCACCGTGATCTGCATCGCCCATCGTCTGTCGACCATCCGCGACGCCGACAACATCGTCGTGCTCGCCAACGGCGTCGTCGCCGAGCAGGGCACGCACACCGAGCTCATCGCCCGCAACGGCATCTACGCCGACCTGTACCATGTGCAGTTCGGCGACGAAACCGCCAGTCCCGCCAAATAGCCGCCCAGCCGCCATGTCCCGTTCTTTGCTCGTATTCCCCGACGCCGGCGCCGCCCCGCTGCTCGCCGGCATTGCCGCCGCGCAGAAGACCGTCCGCCTCAAGATGTTCGTGTTCGACGAGCCGCAGCTCCTCGATGCGGTGATTGCCGCGAAGAAGCGCGGCATCGACGTGCGCATCATGCTGAACCCCGCGCGGCGCAGTGGCGAGACCGAGAACGAGGAGTCCCGGCGCAAGCTCGCCGAGGCCGGCGTTTCGGTGCTCGACAGCAATCCCGCGTTCGATCTCACCCACGAGAAGTCGCTCGTCATCGACGCCGCCGCGGCCTACGTGATGTCGCTGAACTTCGAGACGCGTAACGTCACCGAGACCCGGGATTACGCCGTGGTGACGAAGCATCCGAAGGAAGTGGCCGAGGTCATCGAGTGCTTCGACGCGGACTGGCATCGGACCAAGTTCACGCCGCACGAGGGCTCGGCGCTCATCTGGTGCAACACCAACGGCCGCGAGCGCTTCGCGCACTTCATCGACCGCGCGCAGCATACGCTGTGGCTGCAGAACGAGCGTTACCAGGACGCCGTGATCATCGAGCGCGTCGTGCGCGCGGCGCGACGCGGGGTGAAGGTGCACGTCATCGCCCGTCCTCCGCACACGCTCAAGGCCGACAAGCTCATCGAAGGCGTCGGCGGGCTGCGCATCATGGAGGACGTCGGCGCCAAGGTACACAAGCTCAAAGGCCTGCGCCTCCACGGCAAGATGATGCTCGCCGATTCCGCGCGCGCCATCATCGGATCGGTCAACCTCGCGCCCGGAAGCTTCGACGCGCGGCGCGAGCTCGCGATCGAAGTGGACGACAAGCACGTGATCGAGCCGCTAGAGAAGGTCGCAAAGCACGACTGGGAACATTCCTCGCCGCTCGACCTCACGGATGAAGGGCTGATGGCCGACCTCGAAAAGCGCGGCAAGGAAAGCCGTGCGGCCGATCTCGTGCTCGACGCCGATCCTGCCAAGGTGAAGCATCCCAAGCACAAGCCTGACGACGAGGACGGCGGCAAGCACGGCGGCAAGCACCACCACGACCGCGACAAGTCCTGATGGATCGCAACCCCGTTCGCGACAAGCTGCGCGCGGGCGGCACGCCGATGGGCGTGATGGCGTTCGATTTCTTCACGCCCGCGCTCACACCCATCCTCAAGGAGGCGGGCGCCGAGTTCGTGATCCTCGACATGGAGCACAGCGGCGCGGGGATCGACACGATCAAGCAGCAATGCGCGCTCGCGCGCGGCGCCGGGCTCGTGCCCATGGCGCGCGTGCCTGCGTGCCTGCACCACCTGATCGCGCCGGTGCTCGACGCGGGCGCGATGGGCATCATGGCGCCGCTGGTCGAGACGCGCGAGCACGCGGAGATCCTGGTGAATGCGTGCCGTTATCGCCCGCTCGGCCGTCGCGGGCTCGCATTCGGGCTCGCGCACGACGGCTATGCGCCCGGCGCGGCGCGCGCAAAGATGGACGCGGCGAACGAGTCGGTCCTCACCATCGCGCTCATCGAGAGCAGGCGCGGCATCGACAACTGCGAGGACATCCTCGCCACGCCGGGCCTCGATCTCGCATGGATCGGTCACTTCGATCTCTCCGACAGCCTCGGTTGCGTCGAGTCGTTCGACGATCCGGTTTACGTCGCGGCGGAGAAGCGCCTCATGGAGGCAGCGCGTGCGGCGGGCAAGCCGCTCGGCTGGCTCGTGGGGACCGGCGCCGCGGCGCGCGACGCGATTGCGCGCGGATACCGATGCATCTGCATCGGCCACGAGCTCCTCGTATTTCGCGACGCGATGACGCGCGAGTTCGCGGACGCGCGCAACGCGTAGCGGTCAGCGCCCCGCGGGCGAGAGCGGCTTCCCGGCTAGCGACAGCGCGAGCGTCTCCAGCTCGTCCCAGGCGTTGCCCACGCCGATGCCCTTGGCGAGCGCGTCGAGGCGCGCGAGCGCCATGAGCAGCGATGCGATGGTGGATGCCGCGACCCGGCTGACCGCGCGCTCGAGCGCGGCCTGGCGCTTGCCCCATACGCGCGCGTTGCGCACGGCCGCGGAAGCGGGCGTGCCGCCGCGAATCATCGCCGTGACCGTCGCGATCGCGTGCACGTCCTCCGAGAGCTGCCAGATCGGCAGCGTGGGGGCGTCGCCTTCGGCCTCCAGCGCGCGCAGGATGCGCACCGCGCGCGCGGCATCCCCGGCAAGCCAGGCCTCCGAGAGCTCGAAGATGTCGAAGCGCGCGACGTCGGCCACCGCGGTCTCCACCGCCGCGTGCTCGAGCTCGCCTTCGGGCAGGAGCAGGGCGAGCTTCTCGATCTCCTGCCGGGCGGCGAGGAGATTCCCCTCGCAAGCCTCGGCGAGGAACGCGATCGTCTCTCGCGACGCGCGCTGCTTCTGGCGCGCAAGGCGCGCCGAGATCCATCCGGGAAGCGCATCGCGCCCCACGGGATACACGGCGACGGTGACGCCCGCCTCGGAGAGCGCTTCGAACCACTCCGACGATTGCGCGGCGCGATCCAGTCGCGGAAGCGAGACGAGCGTTACGTTGTCCGGATTGGGATTGGCCGCGTACGCGACCAACGCCTTCGCGCCTTCGGTGCCCGGCTTGCCGGAAGGAATGCGCAGGTCGATGCACTTGCGGTCGCCGAAGAGGCTTGCGTTGGCATTCGCGCCGATGAAGGCGTCCCACTTGAAGCCGGGCTCGACCACGAACACCTCGCGATCGGCGGCGCCCGCGGCGCGGGCAGCCGCGCGGATCGTGTCCGCGGCCTCGAGCGCGAGCAATGGCTCGTCGCCGTGAACGACGTAGAGCGCGCGCACGCCGTCGCGCAGGTGCGAGGCCAGGTTTTCGGGACGGACCTGCACGAACGCTACGCCGGCCTTCTCGCCGTCTGCAGCCGCCGCAGGATCTGCTGCACGGCGTCGGTCTGCATCTCGCGCAGGAGCCGCTGCTCCTGCAGGTCGCGCGCGAGCACCTGCGTCTCGTTGAACGTGTACGAGCGGCGGATCACGATCTCGCCCGCCGGCATCCAGTCCTGGCCTTCCTTGTCGCGCAGGCGGAAGGCCACGCGCTTGACGAGCTGGTACTCGCGCACCGCGCCGCCCGACGACAGCGACAGCACGTCCTTGTCGTCGACCACGACCGGCACTTCGAGGATGACCTCGGCCGCGGCCGCGGTATCGGCGACCTTGGCGCTGCCCGACGCGATGGCGCGCGTGAGCTCCGTGGTCATCGGCGGCGAAGACGGCGCGTTCACGTAGATCGAGCTGAACGCGAACGCGTTGTCGCCGCGCAGGTGGAACCCGCACGAAGCGAGGCCGAGCGCAAGCGCCGCTCCCAGGACGAGCCTAGACCACGACATTGACGAGCCTTCCGGGGACCACGATCACCTTCTTCACCGTCGCGCCGTTGGCGTGCCTGGCGACCTCGGCGCTCGCGCGCGCGGCCGCATCGATCGCTGCATTGTCCGCACCCGAGGGCACGACGATCTTGCCGCGCACCTTGCCGTTGACCTGCAGCACGAGCTCGATCGTGTCGGTGACGAGCGCGCCTTCGTCGACCGCGGGCCACGGCGCGTCGATGAGGTCGCCCATCGCCTGCGCGAGGCCCAGGTCGCGCCACAGCACCCAAGTGACGTGCGGCGCCACGGGATAGAGCACCCGAAGGAGCATCCCAAGCCCCTCGCGGCGCAACGCTGCCGCGCCGGGACCATCGGGCAGTGCCTCGAGGGTGTTCAGCATGATCATGCCGGCCGACACGACGGTGTTGTAGTGCAGGCGGTCGTAGTCTTCGTTGGCCTGCTTCAGCGTTGCGTGCAGGTCGCGCCGCGCCTTCTTCACGACGTCGCCGGCAGCGCGGTCGGCCGCGGCCGCGCTCGCCTTCACGGTCTCCGCGTGCGTCTGCGCGTACGTCCACAGGCGGCGCAGGAAGCGGTAGGCGCCTTCCACGCCCGCGTCCGACCACACGGCGGAGTCCTCGGGCTTGCCGGCGAACATCACGTACAGCCGCGCGGTGTCGGCGCCGTACTTGTCGATGAGCGTCTGCGGATCGACGCCATTGCGCTCGGACTTGCCCATCTTGCCCACGCCGCCGTACTCGACCGGCTTGCCGTCCTTCTTCCACACGGCCTTGTCGCCCTCGCCTTCGACTTCCTCCGGCGGGATGTAGTCGACCCCACCCTTGTCGGTGCGGCGGAACCAGATGTGGTTGAGCAGCATGCCCTGGGTGAGGAGGCGCGTGAACGGCTCGTCGATCTTCACGAGTCCCATGTCGCGCATCACCTTGGTCCAGAAGCGCGCGTACAGCAGGTGC
>CAZIZD010000043.1:0-9365 GCA_964543615.1 uncultured Alcaligenaceae bacterium
CTGCACGCGATTGGGAAGGGGCACGAGCTTCACGCCCGCGATCGACGGCACGCTGGTGAGGTCGTAGAAGACGAGCCTGCAGGGATCCTTGAGGTAGATCTCCGGATCGAACGCTTCCTGCGGGTCCGTCGTGATCGTCACGTCGTGCGTGCGCTGCCGTTCGTACTCGCCGAGCGCCTGGGTCCACATCTCGCGCTGGTCGTCGCGGAACGATGCACGGAACGTCGCGTCCACCGTGCGTCCAAGCGGGAAGAGCACCTGCCGCGGAACGTCCGTCGCAGACGAGATCACGAGCAGCAGCGGCGTCTGGTCCGGCGGGTAGCGGATTCTGCGATTGAGCTCGTGGATGCGCTGGTACTGGAAGGCCTCGAGCGCGGGATTGATGAGAATCGTGAGATCGCCGAAGCCCGCGAGCGGCCTTGCCACAACGTTGTCGGCGTAGGGCGCCGCCTGGATGATCTCCGACTCGAGCGTGCTCGAGACCGCCTTCCACAGGACCTGTCCGCCGAAGCTGTGCCCGATGCTGACGAGCCCCATGAACGGGACGTTCGGCGTCGCGTTGCGCAGTGCGCTGCGCTCCGCGTACAGGCGATTGAGACGCAGCAGGAACTCGCGGACGTCGCCTTCGCCCACGCGTTCCGCGCCGCTCTTGCGGTCCCAGAAGGTGGCGTAATCGAGCGGCATCGGCAGCGACTTGCCGCGCCACGCGATGTAGACGCCGTAGATCTCGATGTCGCCGTTTCCCGTGAGGTTCTCGCGCGAGCGCCGGTAGATGCCCGGCTTGCCGTCCTTCATGTCCTCCATCGCCTCGCGCAGCTTGCGCATCGTCAGGGCGAAGTCGTGCGCGTTCTCGTCGTCGGGCTCGGCGTTGTGGTGCCATCCGTGAATGAACACGACGACGGCGACGTTGGTCTTCTGCACGTTCTCGGCGATGGTGCGCAGTAGACGCTCGGGGACCTCGGGCTCCCAGAATGCGCCGTAGTCGTCCACCTGCACGACGTAGTCCATGCGGGCGTCGAACGGGCCGTCCGCCTGCGGATAGCTGCGGTTGTAGAGGTTGCAGGACCCGAGCAGGAGGGCGCCAAGCAACGCCACCGCGAGGTGCCTGACGGGAAGCTTTCGCCGTGCCATGCGCCGGAGAATAGTCGACGCGGGAGGTACGGGAAAGCGGCCTTGTGATCGCGTAGGATGCGGAAGATTCGCCTTGGCGCATCCCGTGCCCGCGCGGTACCGCTTTGCGGCACGCCAATTGCATTGCATCGCGCAAGCCCGGGTTGCCCATCGTGATGCGAAGGTTGTCGTTGACTGAAGTGACTGTTTCTAAAGGACTATTGATTTGGCCCTCGGTGGCCGCGCACGCGCTCGCGCGCACGGCCAGGGCGTTGTTCGTCCTCGTGTTCCTCGGAGCGTCGTGCCTGCCCCTCGCGCACGCCGACGACGAGGCCGTGCGCAAGGCCCGCGCCATCGAGCCGTCCATCGCCGGTTTTCCGCAGCGCACGGCAGCGGAGCTCGCGGCGCTGCTTCCCCGGATCGAGTCGTCGCCGGCCCCCGACCGCGTGCTGGTGCAGGCGCTCTACGCCCAGGCCCTCGTCGCGGCCGGCCGCAACGACGAGGCCGCTGCACTGGCCGACAAGGCCGCGGAGGAGGCCGCCCGGACGCGCGATCCGCGGCAGCTCGCACTGCCACCCCTCATTCGCAGCATGATCGAGTTGTCGGCGGGCGACACGTCGACTGCTATGGGCCACGCCCGCGAGGCGCGCGAGCTCGCCTCGCAGGTCGGTGACGCCGACTTGCGCTACTGGGCCGCCCTGACCGCGGGCACCTTGGCACGGGCGCGCGGACTCACGGAGGAGGCGATGGCGCAGCTGCAGGACGCCCTCGCGCTCGCCGAGTCCGCCAACGACGCGTTCCGCCGCTCCAGCGTCCAGTATCAGCTGTCGGTGCTGCAGTACGCGCTGAGGAATCCGGCGGCCGCACAGGCGGCGGCGTTGGCCGCGTTCAAGTACGGCGAAGCCGCGCAGAGCGCGTACGCAATGGCCAATGCACGCATGGCGGAGTCGGCGGCTATGGAAATGCTGCAACGGCCTGCACGCGAGATCGCTGCAATGCAGGAGGCGCTTGCGATTGCCCGCACGTCGGGTTCGAAGGCCGCCGAGGCGCGTGCGCTCGTCAATTTCGCCGACATCCGCCTGCGGCGCAAGCAGTACGCCGAAGCGCTCGATCTTGCACGCCGCTCCCTCGAACTCTCGCGGTCGCTGGCCGACACCGGCGGTGCGGCCACGAGCCTGGCCAACGTGGGATTCGCGCTGCTGGGCCTCGGGCGCATCGCCGAAGGCAAGCAGTACGCGGAACGCGCGCTCGCCGAGTACGAGCGGACCAATGCCACCGCCGAGACCGCCGAGCTCATCGCGGAGTACGCACGCTATCTCGAGCAGTTAGGCGATTACTCCGGCGCGCTCGTGCTGTATCACCGCGAGCGCAAGCTCAACGAGGAGATCGCGGTGCAGACGCGGCAGCGCGCACTCGTCGAGATGCAGGAGAAGTACGAGTCGGAGAAGCATCACCGCGAGATCCAGTTCCTCAACCGCGAGAACGAGCTCAAGAGCCACGAGATCGAGCATCGCGTCATGCTCCAGCGCGTGTGGTGGCTGGTGGCCGGGCTCTTCGCGGTCTCGTTCTTCATCGTCGCGTGGCTGTATCGCAAGCTTCGCTTGAGCAGCAACCTGCTCGCGCAGAAGAACGCGGAGCTGAGCGTGCAAAGCAGCCGCGATCCCCTGACGGGGCTCTACAATCGCCGCTACTTCCAGGAGTTCATCGCGGCGCAGGGCGCGCATCCGGGGCAGCGCCGGCGCGAGGACGACGTCAACTCGCGCGCGCTGTTCATCATCGACATCGACCACTTCAAGGAAACCAACGACCGCTTCGGGCACGCCATCGGCGACACGGTGCTCGTTGCGGTGGCCGCCCGCCTGCGCGACGCTCTGCGCGACACGGACATGGTCGTGCGCTGGGGTGGCGAGGAGTTCCTGGTCTATGCGACGACGCGGGCGGACCGCGTGGACGACATCGCGGGGCGCATCCTCAACTCGGTGTCCACGCGGGCGATCGTCGTGCAGGACAAGGTGGTGCGGACCACCGTCTCCATGGGTTACATGACGCTTCCGCTCGCCAATTCGAGCGAGCCCTTGTCGTGGGACCGCGCGCTCGGCCTCGTCGACATGGCCCTCTACATGGCCAAGACGGGCGGACGCAATCGCGCGTTCGGCATCCAGCGCCTGGTGCGCGACGACCTCGAGGTGCTCGCGGCCGCGGAACGCGATCTCGAGAACGCATGCAAGCAGGGCCTCGTGGAGATGCAGGTGCTGTACGGGCAGTTCCCGAGCAAGGGCAGCCTCGCGACGATGGGCGACCCGTCGAACGACGACCTCGCGGGCGAGCGGCCCATCGCCGCCGGATAGGTGCACATCCGCATGGCGGAGCGCCGCGTATCGCGGGCCGGGACGATGCGCCGCCGCGGTTTCACCATGCTCGAGATGATGGCCGTCCTCGCGGTCGTCGCGATACTGGCCACGCTCGCGGTGCCCTCGTATCTCGAGCAGATCGTGCGCGAGCAGATCAAGACCGCCATTCCGCTGGCCGACATCGCGAAGGTGCCGGTGGCTGCTGCGTGGCGCGACTTGCAGGCATTTCCCGCGGATAACGCGGCCGCCGGGCTGCCGCCCGCCGCGAGGATCGTCTCCAATCACGTGAGCGCGGTCGGCATCAAGGACGGCGCGATCACGATCACCTTCGGCAATCGCGCGAGTACCGTCATCGCAGGCAAGATGATCACACTGCGTCCGGCGGTGGTCGAGGATGCGCCCGTCGTTCCCATCGCCTGGGTGTGCGGCTATGCCGAAGCGCCGCAACCGATGACCGTTATCGGCGAGAACGCCACCAACATTCCCCCCGGCCTGCTTCCGTTCGATTGCCGCGCGCTCGCAAAGTAGGACAATGCGGGGTGCCGGGGGCGACGCCTCCTGCAATCGTCACACGCCAGACAAAGGATACGCGCCGATGGTCGCAGCCCCTGGTGGCACGCTCCGTGCCGCTGCCCGTGTTGCCGCGCTTGCGTTGCTATTTGCAACCTTCGCCATTGCTCACGCCGCCGATCCGGCCAAGCGCCTGCGCCTTGTGATCAACGACATCGACTCGCTAGATCCGCAGCAGTGGCAGTCGGCGTCCGCGAACGACGTGGGCTACGCGATCTTCGAGGCCCTCTACGACTGGGACTACCTCGCGAGCGTGCCCGACCTCACGCCAAGGACCGCCGCCGGCTTGCCCGAGATTTCTGCGGACGGCAAGGTCTGGACGATACGCATCCAGCCCCGCATCCTCTTCACGGACCATCCCGCGTTCGCAGGCAAGCCGCGCGAGCTCACCGCTCAGGACTACGTCTTCTCGATGAAGCGGGAGATGGACCCCAACTTGCGGCGCGGGGGATCGGCGCTCGTCACCGACCTCATCGTCGGGATGAGGCCGGTGGTGGATGCGGCGCGCAAGCCCGGTGCGAAGTTCGATTACGACGCGCCCGTGGAAGGGCTGCGCGCGATCGACCGGCACACGCTGCAGTTTCGCCTCAACACCCCCAACTACGCCGCCATGCGTGTGTTCCTGCAGTCGATGGCGGCCGTCGCGCGCGAAGTCGTGGAGAGTTTGCAGGGCGACATCCAGGCCCAGCCAGTGGGCACGGGCCCCTATCGCCTGAAGGAGTGGCGGCAGGGCTCGCGCATCGTGCTGGAAGCCAATCCCGGCTATCGCACGCTCGCGTTTCCGCAGAGCGCCGATCCCGCGGTGGCGGGACTCGTGCGCGAGATGCGCGGCAAGCCGCTGCCGCAGGTCGGGACGTACGAGCTCGCCATCATCGAGGAGATGCAGCCGCGCGTGCTCGCGTTCCAGCGCGGGGAGCTCGACATCGCGATGTTGCGCGGAAGCGGCGCACAGGCGTTGATGCGCAACGGCTTGCTCGATCCCGCGCTTACGTCGCGCGGCGTGCGCCGCGACACGTATCACTACACGACGAGGATGGCCGTCTTCAACATGGAGGATCCGGTCGTCGGGGGATTCTCGAACGAGCACGTCGCGCTTCGCCGCGCGATCGCACTTTCGCTCGACATCGCGAAGATGGTGAGCGTGGTCTACGGCGGACAGGCCGCTCCCGCCAACCAGATCCTGGCGCGCGGCTCCTCGGGCTTCGATCCTGCGCGTTCCGCGCGCAAGGGCGCCGACCGCGCCGCGGCCAACGCGCTGCTCGACCGGTTCGGGTACGGCAAGCGCGACGGTCAGGGCTTCCGGCTCGCACCCGACGGCAAGCCGCTCGTGCTGACGTTGCTCACGTTCACTGGCACGCAATGGCGCGAGATGCAGGCGCTGTGGAAGCAGGACATGGACGCCATCGGCGTGCGGATGGAATTTCGCACGATGCCCACGACGGACGTGTTCAAGGAGATCACGCAGGGCAAGTACCAGGTCGCGCTCTACGGGCTCACGTCGTCACCGACCGGACTCGATCTACTGAGCCTGCACAGCAAGGAGCCCGGCAGCGCCAATCCTTCGCGCTTCCGCTACGAGGCCTACGACCAGGCGCTGCGGCGGTTCATGTTCGCGAGCACCGAGCCGCAGCGCCTGGTGGAAGCGCGCACGATGAACGAGATCATCGACAACTACGCACCCGTCATCCCCATGGTGGTCGAGCTCGAGACCGCTTTCCTGCAGCCCTGGGTGCTGGGCTTTCGCGGCAATCCGTACATAACGTACTACTACCAGTATCTCGACGCCGACCTTGGGAAGAGGAAGGCCCTGGGGCAGCCGTGACGGCCGCCCCCGTCCGCGCTAGAGCGAGTACAGGAATGCGCGCAAGTTCGTGATGTCCTCGGGCTTGAGGCTCGTCATCGCCTCGATCATTCCCAGTTTCTTCACGGCCGGGCCGTCGTGCATGAAGGCGGCTTCGATGGCATCGCACGCGCGCCCGTCGTGCATGAGGAAATCGCACGCGGGATCGCCCGGGTTCTTCACGTTCTTGTGCGAGTCGGTGATGAACCGGTTGAAGCGCATGCCCTTGAGCGCCGGTGTGCGGATCTTCTGCACGTAGGTCTTGTACTCAGATTTGACCGTGCCGTCCGGGTTGCGGATCGACGTGGTCGCGAGGCCCACCTGCGACAGGTACCCCATGTCGTGCATGAGCAGGTCGGTGCCGAGATAGGACAGGAACGGAAGGATCGGCTTGTCGGACGTGCCCCCGACGCGATTGGCCAGGCGCTTCATGTAGGCGTCGGACAGCATCGTGTCCTCGAAGGCGATGTCGATCTTCCGGATGACGTGGCAGGTGTCGCACTTGAGGTTGCGGAACACCTTCTCGCCCTTGACGACCTCGGGCAACTGCACGTGGAACTCCGAGCGCGTGGGATTGCCGACCCAGCGAGAGTAGTCGGCCATGCGCTCGATGTCGCGCTCCGACAGGTCGGAGTTGCCTTTCTTCCCGACGCAAGATGCATTGGCCGAGCCGCAGTTGGCCGTGAGGTAGCGGATGGGCTGCGTAGTCTTGCCGTCCTCGCCGTAGAGCTTCTTGTAGCCCTCGCTCGACGTCATGTTCATTTCCACGAACGCTGCGTTGGCCACCTGGTCCTCGAGCGACGCGCGGTCGCCGAGCCAGCCGAAGCGGCCGATGTAGCAGTCGTGCAGCTCCTTGTTGCGGCACTCCTTCTTCACGACGCCGCCGATGCCGTTGCGCGAACCCGCCGTCCAGACGACCTCGCCCGCGAGATTCTCACCGAGCGACTTCTTCTGCTCTTCGCGGAAGCCGAGGATTGCCTTGTTGGGCATCGCTTCGATCGCGCTCGAATTGCCGAGGCGCTTGCCGTTCAGCAGCATGTAGCCGACCTGCTGGCCGCCGATGGCATTCTCGATGGCCTTGCTGCTCACGTCGTCGCACGATGTCGGCCACCCCTTCCTGCCCTGGGCGGGGACGATCTGGCAGTTGGGATCGGTCACGAACCCGCCGACCTTGACCTGCCAGGGTGTGTAGACGCTGCCGAGCTCCGGATTCTTGCGCTGCGATGTCACCACGAGGCTCTCGGCCGGTGCGGGCACGAAGCTCCAGTCGTAGGTGTAGGGCGCCTTGGTGACGTGGAACGCGTCGCCGTAGAAGTTCATGATCGCGTTGCTGTAGAACACCTCCGTCGCATGGCGCGGCGGCGAAAGCAGCGTGAGCGGCGTGAACGCGAGCGGCGTCGAGTAACGCGACGCGTCGGCGCGGGCGTCCTTGCTCCCGAGGTCGAAGAAAACGAGCTTCATCGGATGGGTCCTGCCGGTGAAGGTGTAGTCGACGATCGGGGCCGCGTTGTACTCCTTGTCCGCCATGTAGACGCGCTGGACGGCGTCCAGCATGTTCCTGGTATTGACCGGGATGCCGCTGCCGTTGCGCACGTGGCAGGCGTCGCAGGTGCTCGCGTGGAACGGCACTGGCGCGGTCGCTTCCTCGAAGGAGGCGTTGAACATCACGGGCTGGAATCGCGACCCGGCCTTGTTCTCCGCCCACCGGTCGTACATGCCCTGCATGCGGTACTCGTTGTGCCACAGCGCCTTGCCGCGGATGCCGTCCGCAAACACCTCGGGATTGGCCTCCATGTGATTGGTCATCAGCAGCGTGTGGTAGAACTCCTTGTCCTTGTACTGGCGGTCCGAGTACGCGCGCTTCTGGTCCGCCTCGTTGGCGATCGGCAGGTACAGGCTGAAGATGCTCGTGTTGTAGACCTGTTCGTACACCGTCATCCCGCTGGGGCTGTCGGGGACCTTGAGATGGGACACGGGAAGCTGCATCCCGGGCACGCCGGCGAACAGGAACGACGTGCGGCCGTACTGGTTGGCGGGGTACATCGAGGCGGCCTTGATCTCGGCCCACCAGTCCTCCTTCCACTGCGTAATCCAGCCGTTGTGGTGGAGCTCGTAGTTGAGGCCGCACTTGCGCAGGCTGTTCGCGTCCCCGCCCGCGAGATGGGCAAGCGTGCATTGCCGCGGATAGAGCGTCTCCTTGGCCCGGTACTGCGCCGTCGTCGTGCAGTCCTTTACCGAGGGGCCGGTGAGCGTCGTGTCGCAGTTCGGCACGTTGGGGCCTACCGTGTTGACGTCGGCGAACGTTCCGAGGAATGGGTTCGTCGCCGAGTACGGGTAGAAGTCCTCCCACGTCATCGGCTGTCCGGTCCAGGGGAACTTGCGCTGATTCTCGGCGAGGCTCACGTCCTCCTTGAAGCCTTTCAAACCGTAGTTGAACCAGTCGAGCAGGAACTTGTTGTACTTGTAGTACTGCAGGCCCGCGTCCATCTTGGGCGGCACTTGTTGCAGGTCGAAGCCTGCGAGCACGAGGTTGCAGACCTGGATGCCTTCGAGGCAGTGATTGGTGGGGAAGCGCGGCCACACCGACCACGGCACGGCGCGCGGCCAGATGGCCGGGACGCCGGGGAGGTAGTTGAAGCCGTTGTTGAACGGCGAGAAGTAGTCGCCGTAGCACACCGGGTCCTGCACGTCGGGCTGCCCCTGCGCGAACTGGGCGTCGCAGTAATGCGAGGTGAACCACGGCATTTGCGGCGCGTAGCTGCTGCCGTCCGTGAGCGTGTAACCGTAGTAGATGCCCGTGCTGCCCTTCGGCAGGTCGGGGCCGTACACGCGCTTGTCGAGGAGGATCGTGTCGCCCTCGCTCCTCGTGAAGAGGTTCGAGACCTTGAGCATCACCTCGACGCAGGGGAACGAGGCGTCCTTGCATTCGGCCGGGACGCCGCTCTTCCATGTGGGATTCTTGAAGTCGTACGGCGTGTCGACGCGCTGCATGCCGAGGATGTTGCTGACGCCCACCTCGATCATGCAGTCCGCCTTGCTGATCTTCTTCGTCTTGGTGCAGAAGTCCTGGTCCGCCTGGGGCAACGCGTCGAACGGCATGATGATCGCTTCGTCGATCTGGTTGCCGGCATAGGTGCCGAGCTTCTGGTGCCACGGCAGGTCGGTGTACCACTCGGTCAACACGACGTTGCCGGTGATGGGAGGCCACGACGGGTCGCGATCGGAGGGAGCCTGCGCACGCGCCATGATGACGACGGTGGCCGCTGCGGCGGCGGTGCAAAGGGCAATGGCGGAGCGGACTTTCACGTGAGCATTCTCCGTTGTCGTGCGGTCACTGCGGGTAGATGTTACGTCACTGCGCGCGGGCGCGCGACGCGCGGGCCCCATGTTGACTACACGCCGTTCGCTGCAGAGTGGGGAGGCCCGAAACGCACGGGGCCGGCCCGTGCGTTGCGGGGAGCGCGGTCTATAGCGAGTAGAGGAACGCGCGCAGG
>CAZIZD010000043.1:9375-17068 GCA_964543615.1 uncultured Alcaligenaceae bacterium
CGTCCTCGGGCTTGAGGCTCGTCATCGCCTCGATCATCTTGAGCTGCTTGACCGCGGGCCCATCGTGCATGAACGCGGCCTCGATCGCGTCGCAGGCGCGTCCGTCGTGCATCAGGAAGTCGCATCCGGGATCGCCGGCTTTCTTCACATTGCTATGCGAGTCCGTGATAAAGCGGTTGAAGCGCATCCCCTTGAGCGCCGGGGTGCGTATCTTTTGCACGTAGTTCTTATACTCTGCCATCACGGTGCCGTCGGGATTGCGGATGTTCTTGCTCGTGATGCCCACCTGCGACAGGTAGCCCATGTCGTGCATCAGCAGGTCGGTGCCGAGGTACGACAGGAAGGGCTTGATCGCGCCCGGCCCGGTCCCCTTGGTGCGCGAGATGAGGCGCTTCATGTACGCGTCGGACAGCATGGTCTTCTCGGGATCGATCGGGATCTTCTTGATCACGTGGCAGGTGTCGCAGCCCAGCTTCATGAAGACCTTCTCCCCTTCCACCACCTCCTTCAGCTGCACCTGGAACTCCGAGCGCGTGGGATTGCCGACCCACCGCGCGTAGTCGGCCATCCGCTCGATGTCGCGCTCGGAGAGGTCCGAATTGCCCTTGGTGGCCGCCTGGCACCCCGCGTTGGCGGGACCGCAGTTCGGAGCAAGATAGCGGATCGGCTGCGTGGTCTTGCCGTTCTCGCCGTACAGCTGCTTGTAACCGGCGCTCGAGATCATGTTCATCTCGACGAAGGCCGCGTTGGCGACCTGGTCCTCGAGCGATGCACGATCGCCGAGCCAGCCGAAGCGGCCGATGAAGCAATCGGTGCTGGTCCTGGTGCGGCACTCCTTCTTCACTATGCCGTCGGGGCCGATGCCGTTGCGCGCGCCCGCCGCCCAGGCGATCTCGCCAACGAACGCCTCGCCGATGCGCTTCTTCTGGTCCTCGACGAATCCTGCGATCGCGTCGTCGGGCATGGCCTCGATCGCGCTCGAATTGCCGAGGCGCTTGCCGTTCAGGAGCATGTAGCCGACCTGCTCGCTGCCGATGGCGTCGGAGATGGCCTTGCCCGTCAAATCCTGGCAGCCCTTGGGCCAGGTCGCGTAAGAGGGAAGGTGCGCGGGGGTCGGGGCGATCTGGCAGCCGGCGGGCGTCGTGAAGTTCCCGACCTTGACCTGCCACGGTGTGTAGATGACCTCCTTCGGCAATGCCGGGTCCGGATTGGGCTCCGGGTTCTTGCGCGCGGTCTTCACCACCACGCTCGCGTCGTCCGCCTTGACGAAGCTCCACTCGTAGTTGTTCGGCGCCTTGGTGACGTGGAATGCGTCGCCGAAGTAGTTCATGACCGCGCTGCTGTAGAAGATCTCCGACGTGGCTCTCGGCGGGGACAGGCGGGTCAGCGGCGTGAAGGCGAGCGGCGTGGAATAGCGCGACGCATCGGCCCGCGCATCCTTGCTCCCGAGATCGAAGAACACGAGCTTCATCGGCTTGATGTCGCCGATGAAGGTGTAGTCCTTGGCAGGCTGGTGCGCGCTGTAGGGCGCGTCCTTCATGTAAACGAGCTGTACCGCGTCCAGAAAGTTCTTGGTGTTGATCGGAACGCCGCTGCCGTTGCGCACGTGGCAGCCGTCGCAGGTGCTGTTGTGGAACGGGGCCGGCGCCGTCGCTTCGCTGAACGACGCGTTGAACATCTCGGGCGGGAAGCGCGTCGTGGTCGGGTTCTGCACGGCGTCGATGTAGGCGGCCTGCGTGCGGTACTCGTTGTGCCACAGCGCCTTGCCGCGGATGCCGTCCGCGAAGACCTCCGGCGTGGCCTCCATGTGGTTGGTCATCAGGAGCGTGTGATAGAACTCCGGATTCGTGTAGTTCCGGCCGTTGATCGCGCGCGTCTGGTCGGCCTCGTTGGCGATGGGGATGTAGAGGCTGAAGATGCTCGTGTTGTAGACCTGCTCGTACACCGTCATTCCGCTTGGGCTTCCGGGGACCTGCAACATCGACACGGGGAGCTGCATGCCGGGCACGCCCGCGAACAGGAACGACGTGCGGCCGTACTGGTTGGCCGTCGCCATGGAGTACGGGACCTTGCCGGCCATGGACCCGCCCGGGGGCATTGGCGGCTGCCAGTCCACGGGCCATTGGTCGTACCAGCCATTGTGGTGCAACTCGTAGTTGAGGCCGCATTTGCGCAGTCGCTCGACCTTGCCGTCGCGGAGGTCCTCCAGCGAGCACTGACGCGGGTAGTTCCACTGCGCGGCGGAGTACTGCTGGGTGGTCGTGCAGTCGGGTGTGGTCGGTCCGGTCAGCATCGTGTCGCAGCCCGCGACGTTGGGAGGCGGGCCCTTCTTGTCGACGAACGTGCCGATGAACGGATTCGTCGCCGAGTAGGGATAGAAGGCATCCCAGTCCATGGAGCCGCCAGTCCACGGAAACTTGCGGAAGTTCTCGGCAGGGCTTGCGTCGGCCTTGAAGCCGGCGAGGCCGTAGTTGAACCACTGCATCAGGAAGTCGTTGTACTTGAAGTACTGGAGCGACTTGTCGAACTTCGGCGGCACCTGCTGCAGGTCGAACCCGGCGAGCGCCAGCGTGCAGACCTTGCCGTCATCGACCTTCGCATCGACCGTGCAATGGTTCACCACGTCCTGCGGCCACGGAGACCATGGCGCGCCGCGGGGCCACGCGGTGCCGGTTCCGCCGCTGAAGCCGTTGTTGAACGGCGAGAGGTAGTCGGCGTAGCAGACCGGATCCTGGATGTCGGGCGTGGTATCCGGAGTGGTGGGGAAGGGCTTGAACATCGCCTCGCAGTAATGCGACATGAACCAGGGCATCTGGGGCGCATACGCGCTGCCGTCGCTGATCGTGTAGCCGTAAAAGACACCATTGCTCTTCGGCTGGGACGGGCCGAACGGGCGCCCGTCGAGGATCACGCCACTGCCCTGGCTCCGCGCGTAGCGGTTGGAGACCCTGAGGAGCACCTCGATGCACGGGAGCGTGCCGTCCTTGCACTCACCCGGGACACCGCCCTTCCACGAGGGGTCGGCGAAGTTGTAGGGCGTGTCGATCCGGTCCATGCCGAGGATGTTCATGACGCCGACCTCGAGCATGCAGTCCGCGGGGCTCATGTTCTTGCAGAAGCCCGTCCTTTCCGTCTCGGGTAAACCAAGGAAGGGCATGATGATCGCCACGTCCACCTGATTGCCGGCATACGTGCCGAGCTTCTGGTGCCATGGCAAATCCGAGTACGACTCGGAAACCACGGCACCGCCTGCGACGGGCGGCCAGAAGGGTGCGCGCGTGGCCGGGGACTGTGCGATGGCGACCAAGGCGATGGATGCGCACAAGACCGCCGTGCAGGCTGCGAGGGTGTTGCGGACTTTCACGCGAGATGCTCCGAATGCTTGTTGTCGCGGGCGAAATGTTACGTGACTTCGCGCGATTCGTGACCTGAACGCGGACGCCGTTCATCCGCGTCGGAAGCGCGTCCGGCGCGCGCGTGCAACTTCACTCGCGAAAGTGTCGCCAATCGGTGACGCAAACGACGTGATGCGCACGGTTCTCGTGCATGCGTTGCGCGCGGTGACGACAGCGTGTGGCGACGCGATCAACCGCGAAGGTCGTACATGAGTTCCTCGCAAGAGTGAGCAAGCTCTCAACGCTGGCCGCGTACGGCGCGACGACGATTGCATCGACCCTTGACTGTCCCAAGACGGCATTGCGTTGGCGACAAGTGGGCTCCACGCGACTTCTATATGCGCCGGCGCGCATAAATTTGCTTACTGATCAGGATCAAGTGCAGCCCGCGCAATCGGACGAGCATTGGTCCCAGTCGCAAGGCAATTCCCGTGACTGGATTCTTCCGCAGGCTTGACCAGCATTAACGGCGCCGGCGGTTCACTCAGCTCATTCCGAGCTGTTTGCTTCCCTCACTCGACATCGCCTTGACGACGTTGCTTCGTCGGTACGGCATGGACGAGGGGGCCTGTTGCGACCCCGGGCCGCTGCGGCGAAGGGACCCATGCACCGGCAACAGCACGTGGGGGTTGGCATGCGATTCACAGTTCAACGGCTTCTCGGCGCCGCCTTGGGCGGACCGTCTGCGCGCACGACCGGCAACGCCGCAACATCGAGCCTTCCGCCGGCGATCAAATTGGATTCGGCGCGGTGGATCGGGCGCGCTGTGCGTGGATACGTCTTCGGCCTCTGCCTCGCCATCCCGGCTGCCTTCGCGGCCTCGGGCTACGATTACAGCGACTCATGGTGGAACCCCGCCGAGTCGGGCTGGGGTCTTGAGCTCGTCCAGCAACGCGACATCGTATTCGCCACGCTGTACGTTTACGGCAGCGACGGAGCGGCGCGATGGTATTCCGGGTCGCTGACGTTCACGGGGCTCACGCCGCAGACGCGCGCGCCCAACTACGAAGGCGACCTCTACGTGACGACGGGTCCGTGGTTCGGAACTGCCCCGTTCGTGCCGTCTGCCGTCTCGTACCGCAAAGTCGGCAGCATGAGGATCGCCGGCGACAGCATGACGCGGGCCACGCTCTCCTACGAAGTCGACGGCGTCGCCGTCCAGAAGACGATCGAGCGGATGACGTTCCGTTTCGACGATTACGCAGGCGACTACGTGGGCACGTTCATCGTCACCAACTCCCAGTGCACGAATCCCGCGAGCGATGGCACGCGAACGTTGCCGGCGACGCTGGCAGTCACGCAGGCCGGGACCGCCATGTCCATCGTCGTCGCGCTGCCCGGTAAGTCCTGCAGCTACGCCGGTCCCTATACCCAAAGCGGGCGCCTCGGCCAGCTGGCAGCCGGATTCACATGCACCGATGGCCAGGCCGGCACGCTCTTTTTCGAAGAGATGAGCGTGCAGCGCTTCGGCTTCATAGGACGGCTGTTCGGCGTCGACAACGCCGGCTGTCACATCGACGGAAGTTTTGCGGCCGCGCGCTGAAGGCGCGACGCCGCTCTCACGGAAAGGGGGCGCGACCCAAGAAGACACCAGGTGGCCCGGATATGCAGGTGGGCCGAACGCAACGGCATCATGGAGGTTAGCATGCGACTCATAGGTCGAAGGGCTCTCGGCGCCGCGTTGGGCGTGCTGCTCGCTGGCACGGCTGGCAACGCTGCGACACAGACATTCTCGTGGTCCACGATCACGAACAACGGCGACCTCATGCCCGGCACGTCCGTGCTGTTCAACAGCTACGGTCAACCGAGCATCAACGAGGCCGGACTGCTTGTATTCCAGGGCCGCGGCAAAGGTGTGGCCGAGCCGCCGCGCGGCATCTACGTGCGCGACGCGGTCACGCTGGGGCCGCTCAATCCGCTCGCAACGAACGGCACGGCCGTTCCTGCGCCCAACAACACGCTCTACAACGGCGTGCTTTCTTCGTTCATCAGCTTTCCCTCGATACCGCGCATCGATGGACTCTCGCCGACGGTCGCATTCCGGTCGCAGCACCAGCCGGTCTACACCTACCTGCTCGGCACCACCGAAACGCGCGTCGGAACGACGGGCGGCTACACCAACGCGGGCGGCGGATCGTTGCTGACCGGCGCGAGCCTGCTCGGGGCGGTCGTCGAGAGCACCTCGGTGTCGTTCCCCTGGTACAGCGTGCCGGGCGCGCTGCCGGGTACACGCTTCGACCAGTTCCCCGGAACGATCGCGGTGTCCAACGGAACGATCATCGCGTTCAAGGGCAACTACACCGATCCGGCGGACGCACTCGGCAAGACGGGGGTTTACTACCGTGACGTCGTCGCAGCCGGCGGTACGTCGCCGACGTACCTGATCGCGAACTCGGCGTCGACGCTGATCCCGAACCAGCCTGCGGGCGGCACCGTGAAGTTCGGCTCCACCGCCCCTCCGAGCACGGCCAACGGCCACATGTACTTCGTGGGGTCCGACATCGAAGACGCGCCGACGCTCGGCGGTGTCTACGTCGCGCAGATGGCGCAACCGCCGGTGCTCCTGACGCTGGTCGGCATCGGATCGCAGGTGCCGCGCGAGCCGACGGGCACCACGTTCTCCATGTTCGGCGAGGGACTCTCCGTCTCGACCGACGGCCGTTACGTGGTGTTCTGGGCGAAGTGGGGCAGCGAAACGTTCAGCAAGACGCTCTACTGTCCTGCCGACGGCAACGCCGACCTCATCGCGTTCTGCCTCGGCAAGTATCCGACGGGCTACGTCGTGCAGATTCCCGTGCACCAGGGAATGTTCGTGCACGACGTCGTCACGGGGGAAACGAGGGCGATGGCCAAGACGCTCAATGACGGCATCACCGACTTTCTCTACTGGGTGTTCTCCGGCGCACCGCCGGGTGTCGGCGGCAGCGAGGAAGGCACCGAGCCGCCGCGTTGGCGCAACAGCGCCTTCGGGGCGATCTCCGGCAATGCCACCAGCTACCAGGTCGCATTCAAGGCACGCCGCAGTGGTGTGGACGGCATCTACCTTCGTCCCGCGGCCGGAACGCTGCCTCTCGTGACAGTCGTCGAGGTCGCGAAGACGCTCGGGCAATCGATCGACCCCGAAGCGCCGGCGAATTCGATCGTCTCGTCGGCGGGCCTCGAGCGTGACGGCTTCCGCGGCAACCGGCTCGCGCTTACGCTCGGGATGCTTTACCAAACGACCGAGGAAAGCCTGGGCTGGGCGGGTGTTTACGTCACCACCGTTCCGCCGATCAGCGCATGCGGGGGATTCACTGACGTCGATCCGTCGAACCCGTTCTGCGTCAACGTGTCCTGGCTCAAGAACCGCGCAATCACGCTCGGCTGCGCAGCAGGGCTGTACTGTCCGGATGCCACCGTGAGTCGCCTCTCCATGGCGGCGTTCCTCAATCGATTCGGAACCGCACTCACGGCCTCCTTGTTGAGCGGCAGCGGGATCGGACCGGTCGATCTCGACGGCGCCCCGGCAATCTGCCAGACGACCGACTTCGTGGTGGAAGGCTACCCGCGTCGCGCCTATGTCGTCGCGAGCGTCTCGGGCACGGCCAACGCAAACACGTCCTTCGAGGCGACGCCGGCCGCGAGCTTCGACGGTGGAGCAACCTGGACGCCGCTCACGCTGTATGGCGGTCGCGGCACGGTCGCCGCCGACCAGTGGGCCGCAATCCGCGCCACCGGTATCGGCAACCTCGATGTCGGCGTGACCGCGCGCTTTGGTCTCCTCGTCGGACGCGGGGGACAGCCTGGCGCCGCCGACCTGGCGGACAGCCGCTGCACGCTGCGCGCCGCGATCGGCAACCGTAACGGAGACCTGCCGCCCTTCGACGCAAAGCCTCTTCTCTGATGCACGACATGAAGCGAATCGTTTTTCCAGGAGTCAATCATGCGTAAATTCCGACCCCTCGTAGCAGCCGTCCTGATCGCCTGCGCCGCACCCTTCTCGCAAGCGCAAGCAGCACCCTGTGCGGGATTCACCGACGTCGACAGCACGAGTCCGTATTGCCCGAACGTCGAATGGATCAAGAACCGCCTCGTGACCCTCGGCTGCAGTGCGAACCTCTACTGTCCCGACGCGATGGTCACGCGGCTGTCGATGGCCGCGTTCATGAACAGGCTCGGTGTCGCGCTCACGCCCACGGCGCTCGACGCGGAAGGTGCGCCGGGAAGCCTCGATCTCGATCTCGTGCCCGTCGTCTGCCAGACGCCGGACTATGCGGTCGCCAACTTCCCGCGCCGCGCGGACGTCGACGTGAGCTTGT
>CAZIZD010000044.1:0-17033 GCA_964543615.1 uncultured Alcaligenaceae bacterium
GCATTGCCGTCGGGCGGCGACTTGCCGCCGCGCCGTGAGGCCGCGATGAACGCGATTCACCTGCTCTTCAACGAAGGCTACGCGGCGAACACCGGCGAGGACGCGCAGCGCCCCGACCTGTGCCGCGAAGCGATCCGCCTCGCGCGTGCGCTTGCCGCGCATCCGGTCGCCGGGCATCCCGAGGCGCACGCTTTGGCCGCCCTGCTCCTCTTCCAGGGCGCATGGCTCGGCACGCGCGTGGATGCACAGGGCGACTGGCGTCTCCTCGACGAGCAGGACCGCACGCGCTGGGACGGCTCGATGATCGCTGCCGCGCTCGCGCATCTATCGCGCGCGCAGGAAGCGACCCGCATCTCCGCGTGGCACCTGCGCGCGGGCATCGCGGCCGAGCACGTGACGTCGCGTTCGTTCGCCGCAACGCGATGGGACGTGATCGTGCAGATGTACGAGGCACTGCTAATGCTCGACGATGCCCCCTCCGTGCGGCTTGCGCACGCGGTGGCGCTGGCGCATGCGCAAGGCGCGGAAGTCGCGCTGCCGCGCGTCGAAGCGCTCATCGACGCGCTGCCCCGCGCGCTTGCGGCCTACGGGCACGCGGCGCGCGCGGAGTTGCTCTGGCGCACGGGCCGCGTGCAAACGGCCCTCGGCGCGATCGACCGGGCGATCGAAGCGGCGCCGGGGCCGGCGGCAGGGCGGTTGCTGCTACGCAAGCGGGAGCGAATGGGCGGCGCCCCGCGCACCTAGTCGTCGCGCTGCCCCTCGCGCTCCCCATCGCGCTGCGCCTCGCGCTCCCCCTCGCGAATCTTCCGGTCCGCCCGCGACAGCAGGCCGAGCACGATCAGGCCCATCACCGCGGCCACCAGCGCGGTGACGAGCTGCCCGAACCCCGCCGCGATGCCGATCGCCGCGGTGAGCCAGATGCTCGCCGCCGTGGTCAGTCCGCGAACGCTCAGCGTCTCGTCGCGCTTGAGGATCGCGCCGGCGCCGAGGAAGCCGATGCCCGCGACGAGGCCCTGCACTACGCGGCTCATGTCCGCGCGATCGAAGCCTGCGTGCTGGCCGACGATGACGAACAGGGCGGCGCCAATGGCGACCAGGATGTGCGTGCGCAATCCCGCCGGACTCGCGTTGCGCTCACGGTCATAGCCGATGATCGCCCCCATGAGGGCAGCCGCGACGAGGCGCACGACCAGACGCGTGGCTTCGCCCGCGTCGGCGAGATCCGAGAATTCGGCAGCGAGCGCATTCCACATGACGGGTTGGACCAGGGTCGTGCGACGAGCGCCATCGTAACGCCCGCACGCCGCGAGGCCGGCTTAGCGCCGGACTACGATGGCTTGGCGTCGCAGCGGTAAGCGCGCGCCTGCGCGTTGCCGCGGCTCAGGATGCCCTTGGTGTCGGCCTCGATGAACACGACGTGCGTCGCGCCGATCTTGGCGGCCTTCTCGCGTGCGTCGATCATCGCGTTCTGCACGCGCGACTCGTCGGCACCGCCGAAGAGGCTGCGTCCGCTCACCGTGCCCAGGAGCTTGCATTCGCGGTTGAGCACGGAGGGGTCGCCGTCGACGACGCCGCGGGCCGCGGCCGACGGCGTCGAGCCGGGGCTGCTGCACGCGGCGAGGATCAGCACACCGACGGCGACGAAGCAGGAGCGCATGCCCGCATTCTACCGGGGACCGCCCAAAAGAAAGACGGCCCGTATTGCGTGGCCGTCCCGGAGTGACACTGTTGCATCCATTCTCGCTCGACGCCCGCCGAAGCTGGCGCGATGCTTGCTCATCGGGAGTCACCCGACGGTTACGCGGACCCCGTCACCGAGGTCATGCGCCATCGTGAAGGCTTGGACTCGATCGTCCCATCGGTGAGTCCCGCGTCGTCACGTCGTCCGCTTCCTACGCGCGAGCGGCCGGCGACGCTCGTATGCCCGCATGAGCGGCGTGACCGACACGCCATGAACCACCACCGACGCGGCGATCACGCCCAGGACGAGGCCGAGCACGTAATCGGCCTCGACACCGCGCCAGCCCTCCGTGATCGCGAAGAACGCGTAAAAGAGCGAGCCCACGCCGCGGATGCCGAACCACGAGGCCAGCGCGCGCTGCTCCGTCCCGAGCTTGGTGCCGATCATCGCCACGAGCACCGACGCGGGCCGGATGACGAAGAAGAGCGCGAGCGACACCGCCACCGCGGCGAGGGGAATCTCGACGACGGTGACCAGCACGCCGCACGCGATCACGAGGGCGAACTCGAACAGGCTCTCGAGGTCGGCGTTGAATTGCTGCATCGGCGCGATTGCGCTGTCTTTGCTCTTGACGGCTGCGCGCCTGCCTTCGCCCGCGAGCGACCATTGCAGAGTGACCGCCGCCGCGAACACCGCGAGAAAGCCGTAGGCCTCGACGAACAGCGCAATGCCGTAGCTCACTGCCACGAGACCCAGGCCGAGGAAGGACTCGGAGGCCTCGCTCTCGATGCCCTTGCGGGTACGCCTGCGCACCCACCAGGCGGCGCCCATGCCGAGGCCCGCACCGATGGCGAGCGCGGCCGCCACGGCCCAGAGCGCGCCGAGCAGCCAAGCGCCTACGCCCTGCGTCGCGTGCGATTCGACCCCGAGCAACGCAAGTCCTGCGAGCACGAAGGGAAACGCGGCTCCGTCGTTGAGTCCGGCCTCGCCGGTGAGCCCGAAGCGCAGGCGATCGCGATCGCTTTCGTCGCCCACCTGGACGTCCCCTGCGAGCACCGGGTCGGTGGGCG
This sequence comes from uncultured Alcaligenaceae bacterium, assembly GCA_964543615.1. Classification (GTDB taxonomy): domain Bacteria; phylum Pseudomonadota; class Gammaproteobacteria; order Burkholderiales; family Casimicrobiaceae; genus VBCG01. Next base: position 2,752 of record CAZIZD010000044.1, read on the forward strand.
CCAGCGCGCCCCCGAGTACGAGCGCGGCGCCGGGCGACAGCCCCAGTACGAAGTATGCGAAAGCGGTGAGCAGCACGACGGTTGCGAACATCGCGAACGTTGCGAGACGCACCGGAACGTGCCAGTGCTCCACGCGCAACGTCGTGCCCACCACGGAGCCGGTCGCGAACAGCGACACGATGACCGCAATCTCGGCCGCGTGCCCGATCAGCGCCGCGTGCTTTGCGGGATCGGGGTCGATCCACCCGAAGCCGAGCGGACCGATGGCCATGCCGATGGCCAGATACACGAGTGCCGGACTCGCCGGCATGCGCGCGACCACGTGGCTCGTCGCGTAGATCGCGACGAGCATCGCGCCAATCGCCACGAGCCACCCTGCGTAGTCCATTGCCCGATGCTAGCGGGCGCGCCGGCACGAAGGCGTCGTCCGCCGTCCGCAATGCGCGTCATCGAATCGTCCCGGCGATCGGGCTGTCCGCGGCGGCCGCGTCAGGCAATTCCTACATGGGCTTCCGCCGGCCACGGATGTCCGCGCGAGACGCCTTTGGGGATGTTGCGTAGATGCCCGGGAAAAACACGAAGGCCCTTCGCCGCCTGCTGCCGGCATCGCCCGGCGATGCGATCCGCGCGCTCGGGCGCTTCATCCTCGGCGTGCTGCGCGACTTCCGCGCCAACCAGGGACTCCTGCTCGCCGGCGCGGTGGCGTACTACGCACTGCTCTCGCTCGTGCCGATGCTGATCCTCGTGGTCATCGTGCTCTCGCAGTTTCTCGACCCGCAGCTTGTCATCGACGCGATCGCCGAATACCTCGAGTTCATCGTCCCGGGCTACGCGGGTGCGGTGGCGGAGCAGCTGCGCCTCGTGATCGGGCACCGCGACGTCGTGGGCGGCGTGCTCGTCGTGAGCATGCTGTTCTTCAGCTCGCTCGCATTCACGGTGCTGGAGAACGCGATGTCGGTGATCTTCCTGCACCGAGTGGACATCCGGCGGCGGCACTTCCTCGTCTCGGCGGTGATGCCCTACCTCTTCATCCTCTTCCTGGGATTGGGTCTGCTGGCGGCCACACTCGTGTCGGGCAAGCTCGCGGTGATGGCAACGCGCGACGTCGCCTTGCTGGGCACGGCCCATTCGCTCGGCGTGCTGTCGAACGTCCTGATCTATCTCGTCGGCGTCGCAGGCGAGGTGCTGGTGGTCACCGCGATCTATCTCGTCATGCCGGTCGGCAGCATGCGCTGGCGCCACGCGCTCGTGGGCGGCATCACGGCGTGCATCCTGTGGGAGATCACGCGGCACGCGCTCGTGTGGTATTACGCGACGCTCTCGCAGATCCAGGTGGTGTACGGATCGTTCGCCGCGGCCATCGCGGTGCTCCTGAGCGTCGAGGTCGCGGCCACGCTGCTGCTGTTCGGCGCACAGGTCATCGCGAGCTACGAGCGCGCCATCCGCGCGCGACCCGCGCCGAAGCACGAACGTGCGCAACTGCACGTCGTGCCGCCTCCGCACTCCAAGGCCGCCTCGCTGTAGTCCTCCCGCTGTAGTCCTGCGAATGCGCGTTTGGCCGACACGCGTGCGCGGTCCCGGCCGCTCACGCGGGATGCCGCTGGTGCCTAACATCCATCAAGTCCCGCGACGGGACCTTCGACAGAATCTACGTTGCCATAGGAGCCCCAAAATGATGAAGACAGTGGTCGGGTCGTTCGACACGATTTCCGAAGCGTCCAGCGCCGCGCGCGACCTGCGCGCCGCGGGATTCAGCGACAGCGACGTGAGCGTCATCGCCAACAACCAGCAGCGTCCCGTGGACGGCACGACGGTGACGGAGCCCGACAAGATGAGCGGCACCACGACAGGCATCGTCGCGGGCGGCGCGCTGGGCGGCGCCGCCGGGTTGGCCGTGAGCCTCATGGGGCTCGCCATTCCGGGCATCGGCCCCATCCTGGCGGCGGGCCCCATCGCGGCGGCACTGGCAGGTGCCGGCGCGGGTGCGGTCGCAGGGGGGCTGATCGGCGGACTCACGGAGGCAGGCGTCTCGGAAACGCACGCCGAGTACTACGCCGAAGCCGTTCGCCGCGGCAGCGCGCTGGTGACAGTGCGCGCGGAGGACGACCGGGCCGACGAGGCCGAAGCGATCATCCGCCGCCACGGCGCTTTCGACATCGAGGACCGCGCCACGCAGTGGAAGAGCGAGGGCTGGGCGGGCTACAACCCGAACGCGGAGCCGTTCAGCTTCGAGGAGATCGAACGCGATCGCACCCGCTATAGCGCGGGCCCCCGGGCGCGCAGCTAAAGCGTCGCGCAAATCGTCGCCCTGAGAGAAGAAGGGCCCGCAATTGCGGGCCCTTCTTGTTGTCCGCGCCGCGTGGAGAGCGTCAGCCGGGAATGTTGGACAGCAGCGTCGAGAGCTCCTCGGCGTGCTCCTCTTCCTTGGCGAGGATCTCTTCCATGATCCGCCGCGTCGTCGTGTCCTTGCCGCCGAGCCACTCGATAATCTCGCGATAGCTGTCGATGGCGATGCGCTCGGCGATGAGGTCCTCGCGCAGCATGTCGCGCAGGTCCGTGCCTTCCTTGTACTCGGCGTGGCTGCGCATGGCGAGCCCCTGCGGATCGAGATCGGGCTCGCCGCCGAGTTGCACGATGCGCTCCGCGATGAGGTCGGCATGCGCCTGCTCCTCGTTCGCGTGCTCGAGGAACTCGGACTTGACCGATTCCGAGTGGATACCGGACGCCATGTAGTAGTGGCGGCGATAGCGAAGCGTACACACGATCTCGGTGGCGAGCGCATCGTTCAGCACCTTGCACACCTCGCTCGTGACGAGGCCGTAGGTGGAGGTCACCGCGCCTTCCTCGATGTGGCGCCGTGCGCGCTCGCGCAACGTGGACACGTCGGTAAGAAAGGGCGTCTCCTGGGGAGATGCAGTGTCGGACATGGTCATTCCCTCATTTAGGATTGGTTTGGATTGTTGTGGATTGCGAGGCGGCACGGGGTCGCGCCGCCTCCTGCAGGCGTCGCGTTACGATTTGCGGGCGAGCGACATGAGGAATGTCACGATCGCGATGATCAGGAAAGCGAAGAACAGGATCTTGGCGATGCCGGCGGCGCCGGCCGCGATGCCGCCGAAGCCGAACAGCGCCGCAATGAGCGCGATGACGAAGAAAACGATCGCGTAATACAGCATGGGGACCTCCAGGGCTGGAAATGGGTTGGTAGTGGACGGTCGAAAGGTGCAACCGGCGTCCCTTAAGTGGCATTTGCCGTGCCACACGGCCGATCGATCGGATTGCCTCGCGGATTCAAAGGCTTGTCCTGTCGCTGTCCCTCGGCGCACGTGCAGCGCGAGGCAATTGCGGCGCCGCCGCTTGCAACTTCGCTTGCAGGCGTCGGCTCCCTCCTACGCGACCTTCCGACGCGCACGGATACGGGCCTTCCACCGGCGCGGCGTACGCTTGAACCGATATCTCATCGCGGGAGTTGTCTCATGAAGAAGATCCTGTCGGCGCTGTTGCTGGCCGCCGCATCCGTCGCGCTGCAACGCTATCTCGCCCGCCCATCCGCGCGTCCGCGCCGGCGCCCGCAGTCGATCGAGTCGTGGGAGAACGAAGGAGGCGCGCTCGCGCCCCAGCACGTGCCCCTGACGACCTCGCAGGTTCCGCGTTAAGCGCCCTTCACGACAAGTCGATCCGCGGGAAAAAAGACGCCGCGTTACCGCGGCGTCCAAGCCCGCTCCTTGCGATGAACGGAGCGGAGGGGAGAGGTTGAGGCACCCCGACCAGGGAATGCCCAACGTTTCGATTCTTCCACGAGTTCGCGGCCGAGAATGTAGGCCGGACACCGACGCAACGTAGGAGCGCCGCCTACAGGTGAGCCACCCCGCATTGCGGTATATAGTCCCTTCACCAGGCCACGCCCGCTCATCTTGAAATCCGTCCTTCCCACCCGGATCGTCCTGCCGCTCGTGCTCGGCATCGTGGCTTCGCTGGCGATTGCCGTGTATGCCGAACTGGGGTACCGGCGCCTCGAGCTCGCCAATCGCCAGATGGCGGTCGCCCTCGAGATGCAGGCCATCGTGCACGAGACTCTCGCGCTGATCGTCGATGCCGAGACGGGCCAGCGCGGGTACCTGCTCACGGGCCGCGACGAGTACCTCGCGCCGTACAGCGCGGCCGTGCCCAAGGTCGACGGCGCGCTCAATCGCCTGCGCGAGCTCCTCGTGCAGAACGGCACCGCCGCGCAGCGCGACGCGCTCGGCAGGCTGAATGGGCTCGTGGGCAAGAAGCTGTCGGAGCTCGAAGCCGCCATCGCGCTCTACCAGAAGGACGGCGCGCAAGCTGCGCAGGCACTCCTAGACACGGGCATCGGCCGGCGCGCGATGGACGACATCCGCGCGGACGTCGACACCATGTCGGCGACGCACCGGCGCCAGCTCGACGAGGCCTCCGCGCGCTGGGCAACGGACATCGCCTTCGCCCGGCTCGGCATGCAGCTCATGACGGCGTTCACCGTAGCGCTGCTGCTCGTCGTATGGTTCCTCGCCCGGCGCGACGCGCAGCAGCGCGACGAGCGGCGCCGCATGGCGCTCGAGGACAAGCGAAGGCTCGAGTCCGAGGTCGAGGAGCGCACGGCGGAGCTGTCCGAGCTCTCGAGCTATCTTCAGCGCGTGCGCGAGGACGAGAAGTCCAAGCTTGCGCGCGACATCCACGACGAGCTCGGCGGCATCCTGGTAAGCGCCAAGATGGACATCGCGTGGGTCGACGAGCGGATGAAGAAGAACGCCGAGATCTCCGCCAAGCTCGAGCGCGCGCTGCAGGCGCTCGACGAGGGCGTGCAGATCAAGCGGCGGATCATCGAGGAGCTGCGGCCTACGCTGCTCGACAACCTGGGCCTCGCCGCAGCGCTCGACTGGCAGGTGCACGAGATCTGCGACCGCGCGGGCATCGTGTGCACCATCGCAACACCCAGCGACGACAGCAACATTCCGCCGCAGGTGTCGATCGCGCTCTACCGCATCCTGCAGGAAGCGCTGACCAACATCGTCAAGTACGCGCGCGCGTCCAGCGTCAACGTCGACCTGGGCCTCACCAGCGACAACATCACGCTCCTGATCGAGGACGACGGCATCGGCATCCCGGACGACGCGCAGAACAACCTGCTCTCGCACGGCATCGCGGGCATGCGGCAGCGCGTGCGTGCGCTGCACGGCGAATTTTCGATTGCACGCCGTCCCGAAGGCGGGACGATGATCGAAGTGAACGTGCCCATCGGCGCGGAGACGCCGCAGGACGAGCCCGCGCTCGTCTGACACCTCGGCGCGCTACGTACAGCCGCGCAGCAGGTAGACGAGGATCAGGATCGGCACAGGAATGCCGACCAGCCACGCGAGGATGTAGCCCCAGCGCCCTTCCTGGGCACGGCGCAGCTGCATTCCCGCCCGCATGCCGCGCCACATGCGGCTCATGCGCCTTGACCCGCGGGAATGCGATCGGCCGCGCCCTGCACGCCCGCGTGTTTCGCGCAGTGCGCGCAACAAAAGTAGCGGCCCGTCGACTCGATGCCGTGCCCGATGATCGCGCAGCGGCAATGCTCGCATCGCGGCGCCATCATCTGGATGGCGCATTCGAAGCTGTCGAAGGTGTGCGAGGCGCTGCCCTGCGTAAGCGTGAACGCCTTGTCGTAGTCGTTGCCGCAAAGATCGCAAATGGCCATGCTGGCGCTCCTTCGTTGTCGAGGTCAGTCCGCGGTCGACACCGCGAGCTCGGTGCGCACGGGCGGAACGAGCCCGCTCGCCGGGTCGTCGACGGCGTCGAACGTGACGATGGGCATGCCGGTGCGCACCGGTCCGAAGATCGTTGCGAACGACACGTCGGCCGCATCGCGCCCCGTGCCGATGCGGATGAGGCCCGTGATCGGCGAGATGCCCGTCGCGTCGAACAAGTACCAGCGTCCGCCGAGCATGACTTCGGCATACGCATGGAAGTCGGGCGGACCGAGCGCGGGATCGGCGCCGTAATCGACGCCGGTGCAGAACCGCGAAGGGTAGTTGAGCGCGCGGCAGTACGTGATCATCGTGTGCGCGAAATCGCGGCACACGCCGCAGCCGTCGCGCAGCGTGTCGACCGCCGTGGTACCGCTGTGCGACGCGCCGACCCGGAACGTGATGTTGTCCCGCACCCAGTCGCGCACCGCGCGAACCTGCTCGTAGCCGCGAGGAAGCGCGCCGAACTTGTCCCACGCCTTTTGCGAGATCGCATCGGACGGGCAGTAGCGGCTGGGATACAGGAAACGCAGCGAGTGGACGGGCAAAGACGAGGGCGACTCCGCCTCCACGTCCGCGGGGTCGACGATGCAGTGGCGCACGTCCACCAGCCCCTCGTATCGGACTTCGAGTGTCGGCGAGTCGCTCGAGAACTTCGCGATGCGATTGCCCGTGGCTTCGTCCGTCTCCACGATCCACGCCACCTCGGGCGACACCGAAAACGTTTCGTCCACCACCTCCTGGCGCGGGGTTTGCGCGGCGTGCACGTTGAGCAGGAAGTCCGACTTCGCCAGAAGCTCGTAGCGCAGGGTCACGCTATAGCGGATGCGCACGCGGCTGCCGGTAGTCTCGTGGGGGTTGAATCGCATGGCGTTGCCTAGGTTGCGGGCAGGTCGAAGTAGGGATTGAAGCCGGCGGGATGGCCGGGAGGCGGCGGTCGTTCGATGACGCCGATGGGTCGCAGGGACGCCGCCTCGACGACGACCCTCGCATCCGGACCGAACGCGAGCCCCATGCGCGCGCAGCGCGAGGCAATACCGGAATCGGCGCGCATGACGAGCCAGGTTTCGTGCGCCTCGCCGCGCGTGCTCTCGACAACGTATTCGACGCCGTCGAGAACAGCATTGTCGCTCATCGCGCCCTCCGGCAACCTCGTTCCCATTGACAAGCGTCCGCTCTCAGGGCCCGCGCCCGCGGCGCATTAGACCCGCCAGCAGCGAGATCACGAACAGCACCACGAACACGTAGAACAGGATCTGCGCGATGCCCGCGGCCCCGGCGGCGATGCCGCCGAAGCCGAACAGCGCGGCGATGAGCGCGATCACGAAGAACACCACGGCGTAGTACAGCATGAGCGTCTCCTTGGTTGGGGAACGATTCGTCTGGTCTCGGGGCTTCGTATCAGGAGCTCGCGTCGGAGCTCGCTTCGCGCTTGCCCTGGCCGGGGACTGCGGGGTCCTCGATCGGAAGTTTCCGCGCAGGCGGCTCCTTCATCGAGGGCGATTCCTTCGCGCGCAGGAGCGCCGCCTGCTCCGCCTGCTTCATCTCGGCGGCCTCCTTCGCATTGGCAGGCGCGGCGTCGCGCGCAGCCTCTTCCACCCTGCCCGAGTCGACAAAGCGCTTCGTCGCCTCGTTGTACTGGCGGGAGGCCGCGTAGTTGCCCTCACCGTGCACGTTGTCCTTCGCGTCGTCCTTGATACCCATCTTGGATCCCTTCTCCGGAAGAGCGCCGCGCGGCGCGCGAGCCATGCACGACTTTGCCTGCGGACGCGCGCGGCGCGGATCGGTTGCGAGCCGATTGCGCTGTCGCTGCACGTCCTACGGAACGCGCGTGCAAGTCACGCGTGAAACAAAAAAAGAGGCCGGCGGACGCGCCGCCGGCCTCTGGAGTCCCGGTGCGCCGGATCGGGGGATCCGTGGAACGCACCGGCGAGGGAGTCGTCGCGGCCCGATACGGGCCGCGTCTCATGCCGCCGTCAGGACTTGCCGTAGCGTGACTTGGCGTCGCGCACGCAGGTGTCCTTCGCGCCGCCCGCCAGCGACTCGCACTTCTCGACGGCCAGGTTGTAGTCCGCGTCGCGCTTGTCCTCGTTCGCGTCCTTCTTGGCATCGGCCGTCTTCTTGATGGCGTCCCGGCTCGAGTCGCTCGCGACGCGATCGACCTTGGCATCGGCCTTGGCCTTGGTGTACTGCGCCTTGGCTTCCTTCACGCAGACGTCCTTCTGGTTGCCGGAGAGATCGTCGCACTTCTCCTTGGCAACCTCGTAGACGGCGTCGGCGTGCGCGACCCGCGCGCTCTCACGCGCCTTGGGCGTGTTGTCGTAGGCTGCCTTGGCTTCGGCCTTGGCAACCTTCTCCTTGCCCTTGGCCTCTTGCATGCAGATGTCCTTGGCATTGCCCGAGAGCGAGTTGCAGGCGTCCTTGTCGGTCTTGTACTGCGCGTCCGCCGCCTTGATGGCCTGGTCGCGCGCCGCCTTGTCGTGCGGCGTTGTCGCCTGCGCGTTCGCCGCGCCCGCGAGCGCGAGGCCCGCGGCCGCGAACAGTGCGATCCATGTGCGATTCATCGAGTCGCTCCTCATTTATAGGGACGAAGGTCGTCGTCGCGGAACGCGCCGCCCCAGTTGTCGACCTGCCGTTCGGCCTCGTCCTTGCCGATGCCGTACGACTCCTGGATCTTGCCGACGAGCTGGTCGCGCTTGCCTCCAATCACGTCGATGTCGTCATCGGTGAGCTTGCCCCACTGTTCCTTGACCCGGCCCGTGAACTGCTTCCAGTTGCCTTCGATGCGGTCCCAATTCATGTCGTTCTCCTCGTAGGAAGTCGCGGGCGTCGATCGCCCGGTCGTGACAGAACGTTCGCAACCGGCATGCCACCGGCGCAACCGCGCAATTTCAGGCACTTAGGTATGGCCGCTGCACAGGACGATGCAACGCGGTCGGGGATGCGATGTAAAACGCACCCCGGTGTAGGAGCGCGAGGGCAGCTCCTTTGCGGCCCGCGCCTATGTCGCGGCCGGACGCGGCGTCTCATCCTCGGAGTTCTCATCGAGGGAAACATGATGGATCGCAACGCAAGACGCACCCGCCTCAAACGTCCGCGCCCGGCCACGCCGGTGGCGGATCCCATGCTGCCGCACGAGCGCGACGAATCGCCTGCCGATCCCGCGCAGACCGGCGCGCCCCATGCCGAGATCGCAATCGCCGAGCGCGACTTGCGCGAGGGCCAGGTCGACACCGACAACTACACCCGCCTGCGCGAAGTGGGCTACGCCGGATTGCGCAAGCGGCGATAGCCGAACAATCGCACGCGGAAGCGTGCGGCGTTGATAAAATGGGGGCTTGCCCATCACGCGAGGTCTCGCGTGCCTCCCTTTGCCCCACGAAGACGCGTCGTGCTCGGAGCGCTCGCAGCGGTGGGCGTCGCCCCGTCGCTGCTCGCGCAGGCTCCGCCCGCCTCGATCCGGCTGATCGTCCCGGCGCCCGCTGGGGCGTCGGTGGATGCGCTCGCGCGGCTCGTCGCGGACGCGCTCTCGGGCATCCTGGATGTTCGCGTCCGCGTGGAGAACATTCCCGGGGACGGCGGCGTCACGGGCACCAACGCCATCGCGCGCGCGCCGCGCGACGGCTCCGTCATCGGGATGGCCAACAGCACGCCGATCATCGGCGGCAAGCTCCTGTCGCGCAACGCGCAGTACAACCCAAGCGAGGATTTCGACTGGCTCGCAATCCTGGGCGCGTATCCCAACGCGATGGTCGTGAGCTCGCGTTCCAACATCACCACCCTCGACCAGTGGCTCGCGGCGGCTAAGGTCGCCAAGACCCCGCTCCTGTTCGGCACGTTCGGAACCGGCAGCGCAGGACATCTTTCAGGCGGTTACCTGCGCCTCGAGCATGGCGCCAATCTCCGCCACGTCACCGTCGACTCCCTCGAAGAGGGATACGTCATGCTCACGGACGGCCGCCTCGACGTGCTCTTCGACGGAGTGCCGAGCGCGACGTCCAAGATTCCGCGCACGGGTCACAGGATCGTCGCCGTCACATCAGCGGCGCGTCTGCCCGTCCTTCCCGACATTCCTTGCTTCGGAGAAACGTTCCAGCAATCGTTCGTGATCTGGATCGGCCTCATCGCTCCCAAGGGAATTCCGGCAAGCGCGTACGCAAAGCTCGCCGGTGCGGTGAGCGTGCTCCTCACCGAGCCGCGTCATGCCGACACCATGCGTGCCGCGGGGCTCACGTTCATCGGCCTGTCGGGATCGGGAACCCGGGCCTACGTCGAGGCCGAGTTCCTGCGCACCGCGCATCTCATAGCGCGCCTCAACGCCGAAGGCCTCCGTTAGAACGCGCTGTAGGCCCTACGCCGACATCGCAATGCGGCCGCGGCCGAGAGCGCACCGCGCGCGCCTGGCCGACAATCGGAACAGTGCCCGAAGAGGGCTCGTTCCATTCAATTTCCACCGGCCGAAAGGAGAAACGTATGAACGCTTCCACCACCATGAGCTCCGTTGAGAACGCGATTCCGGGCACCGCCGATCGCGCGCACCAGGCGATCGATCGCGCCGCGGAAAAGGCCGCACCCGCACTCGACCGCGTGCGCTCCGGCGCCCACGACACCGTGGACCGCGTGGCCGACACGGCCGCGAGCGGACTGGGCTGGGCCGCGGACAACACCAAGGTCATCGCGCGCAAGGGCAACGAGCTGTCGGAGATGGCGGGCGACTACGTCCGCGAGCGTCCGATCGTCGCAGTTGCAGGGGCGGTGGCCATCGGCTATCTCGTCGGCCGCATGATGCGCTGATCCACGGCGCTTGCTGTAAAAGCCAACGGGGGCCTCGGGCCCCCGTTTTTCTTGCTAAAGGTTTTCTTCGCGAGTCAGGGTGGCGGCGGTGCGAGCAGCCATTGCGGCGTGCTCACGGGATCGAACTCTGCCCAGGTCCCGTTGCGCCAGGTGCCTTCGGCCTCCTCGATGGAGTGCGCACCGTGGCGGCGGAATGTCGCGAGCACGGGACCGTGCAGTGCGGGCTTTGCAAGGTTCACCGATAGCCGTACGCCCGCGGGACGCGCGGGCGCGGCGATCGCGCCGGGCGTGTCGCCAAGCTTGCTCATCGCGCCATGCAGCGAGCCCGTGTATGCGCCCACCGCGAGCCCCGCGGCCGCGGCAATGGGACCAATGACGGGAATCGCCGCCGCACCCAGCGCGAGCCCTGCGGCGCCGCCCACGGCAGCGCCCGTCAGCTGACCTTTCTCGCCGTCCTCGGCGCCGGGATCGGCATCCTCGTCGCCGCCGATCGGCGTGCGGTCGTGCTGCCCCGGCGCATTGAGATGGAATATCTCCATGTCGCCTTGCGCGACACCGAGCGAGCGCAAGTCGCTGCCTGCCGCGTGCGCGGTGTCGAAGTCGTCGAACTGGGCGATCAGTATCTGGGTCATGGCATCGTCCGCAATCATGCCGCCTTGAGCTTCATGGTCAGCCGCGACTTGGTCCCGGTGAACCGGCGCCCCATCGCCTCGCGGCCCTCGTCGTCGAAGCGTTCCTCCAGCACGCCGCAGACACGCTCCGCGTGCTCGCCGACGTGCCGCTCGATGAGGTCGAGCAGGATCTTCGCGTGCGCCTTCCATTCGTCGGTCTCGGTCTTGCGGCTCTTCAGGAGCTTCTCGAGCAGGTCGTCCACCACGCCGTGCTCCACGTAGCCTTCGTAGGCGAGGTCGCGCAGGTCCTGGTCGGGAAACTTGAGCAGCGCGTCGTAGACGTCCCGTTCCGCAGCGCGAAAGTGCACGAACAGAGCCGGCTTCAGCTGGCGCAGGAGCGCGCGCCGCTCGTCGCCGCTTTCCGACTCGTACATGTCGCGCGAGAGCTTGCGCACCTCGTCGTGATCCTGGCGCAGCATCGTGCGGATGTCGCGGGCGTTCATCGTGGGCGCTTCGAGGAGCAGCTTGATTTCGTCGAGGAGAGTCATGATCAATGGCTTTGTTGGAGTGGAAAGAGCGCGCGTCGGCCGCCGCTGACGCGGCGGCCCGCGCTTACTTCGGCTTCGCGTCCTTGGCGGCGTTCTCCACCGCCTGGCCGCCGGCCTTCACGTCCTTGCCGGCGCCCTCGACCGTGTTGCAGGCCGACAGCGACAGCGCCGAGAAACCGATCAGTGCCAACAGGATTGCTTTCATGTGCCGCTCCTCGTTCGTGACTGGACAGGTGCAACCGCGGTCCCGCGGCGGCCCTTCTCACCAACGCAGCGTTCGTGCCACGCGAGGCGCATTGCGAATCAACGGGTTGCGAGTGAAGAACGACAGCCGAATGAATTTCGTTCCGCGTCGCATCCGCCCATTTCGCGCCTGCGTAGGCGCACTCCGACGCAGCGGCATGCAACCCGCGCAGCGCAGGAGCGGGAGCGGTCATCCCGTTCATGCGCCCAAGAGCTCGCTTACGGGACGCATCGACTCGACGCGATCGCTGATGCTCTTGACCACCGCGAGGATCGGCAGCCCGAGCAGCAGGCCCCATCCGCCCCACAACCATCCGAAGAACATGACGCCGACGAAGACCGCAACCGCGTTCATGCGCGATGCCCGGCCCTGCAGCCAGCTCATGAAACCGACGCCGATCAGCGTCGCGATCACCGCGACCACGGCCATCGCCACCGATGCCGACGCAATGCTGCCGGAGTGCAGGAACATCGCGACGCCGATGCCCACCGTGGCCACAGCCGCTCCCGCGTACGGAATGACGTGGAGGATTCCGGTGATGGCGCCCCACATGCCGGCGTTCGGCAAGCCCAGCATCGCGAGCGAGGCCCATGTCGCGATCGCGATGAGCGCGTTGGCAGCGAGCAGCGTGACGAGATAGCGCTGCACCTGCGCGTCGATCTCGTTCAGCACCTCGACGGTGACCCGCCGGCGCGAGAGCGACTCGCCCGCGAGCCTGGCGACCTTGCGCCGGAAGGTGTCGCCCGCCGCGAGCAGAAAGAACGCGAGGAGCATCGCGAACATGATCTCCGTGCCTACGGCCATCGCCTTCGCGTACTGCGCCTCGACGAAGGTCTGCACCTGGCTTGCCACCTGGTCGCGCGCAGGCGGAGGGGCTCCGCCCGACGCCTCGGCCGCGGCGCGATCGAGTTCCTTGGCCGCTTCCTTCACGTGCGTCATGGGTCCGGGTTCGTTCTGCGACTGGCTCATGGCGACGCGCAGCTTGCGCGCGGCGCCCGGCAGCTCCGCCACCGCGGCGCTGACGTCGTCGCGGATCGCATAGCCGATGGCCGACAGCGTCGCTACCAGAACCGACATGACCAGTGCCGCGGCCGCCACGCGCGGCACGCGCCCACGCTCGAGCAGCGTGACGAGCGGCCGCAATGCGTAGCTCAGGAGGATGCCGGCCACCACCGGCACGACGAACGGCTCCGCCACGCGCGCGGCCGCGATGACGATCACCACGGCGATCGCGAGGGTGGTGAGCTCGATGATCGTGAGCTTGGGCGCGAGAACCGGCGCCGCGATGGCCGCCACCTCGGCGACTTCGGCCGCGGCATCGTGCGCCGGCGGCGGCGTGACAGCCGCGCGCTTCGCGGTCGCTCGCGCGCTCAGGGGAACTTCCCTCAGTGGGTGGCCGCGGATCCACCGCCGGCCATCTCATGCAGCACTTCGCGGACGCGATGAAACTCGCGGGCCTTGTCGAAGAAATAATCGGCGCCGAGCGCGAGACTGCGGTCGCGATACTGTGGGAACGCGTAATTGGTGAAGACGATCACCTTGGCATGCGCGGGCCGCCCACGTTGCAGGAGCGACTTGAGGAGGCCGAGGCCCGTGCCCTGGCGCAGCTGCAGGTCCAGCACTGCGGCGTCCCAGGAGCGATCGACCATGGCAGCGAGCGCGGCCGCTTCGGTCTCGGCTTCGCCCACCACCTCGATGTTGGGAATCTCCGCGAGCGACTCCATGAGCCGCGCGCGGATGATCGGCGAGTCCTCGATGATGAGGACGCGCAGCTTGGCCCGACCCGAGGCTTCGGAGGTGGACGAGCGCATCGGCGTGGGCGAGGTGTAGTGGAGACCGGACATATGCATCGTGTCCCCCTCAAGACCGGGCGCGCCGCCTCTTGAAGCTGGACGAGGCAAAGTTAGCAGCCCGAAGGGTCGCTGGATGTCGGCGTTTGTCCGACTTTGCCGTCCACGGATGGACGGCGGTTGCGCGATACTCAGTCGATGAGGCCATTCTTGATGGCGTAGTAGGTGAGGTCGGCGTTGGACTTCATCCCCATCTTCTCAAGGACGCGCGTGCGGTAGGTGCTGACGGTCTTGACCGACAGGTGCAGCTCGTCGGCGATCTTGGACACCGCGGCGCCCGCGGCGATCTTGCAAAAGATCTGGAACTCGCGCTGCGAGAGCTCACCGTGGAGGGGCTTGTCGGCGTCGCCGGTCACGCCGTCGGCGAGGATCTGCGCGAGCGCGGGGCTCACGAACTTGCGGCCCCGCACGACGGTGCGGATGGCGCCGACGAGCTGGGTGGAGGCCGCCTCCTTGTTGAGGTAGCCCGCGGCACCCGCGCGCAG
>CAZIZD010000045.1:0-17005 GCA_964543615.1 uncultured Alcaligenaceae bacterium
GTGCACGATGCCGTCGCGCATCAGCGCCTCCGCCTCGGACGCGCCGATGATCGGCACGGTCCTGCCGTTGCGGCCCATCACGCCCGCGATGTTGGTCATGAGCACGAGCTTCTCGGCGCCGAGCGCGCGTGCGACCTGCCCCGCGAGGCGGTCGGAGTTGATGTGATAGGTCGTGTTGTCGGACGCGACGCCGATCGGCATGACCACCGGCACGAAGTCGCGCGAGAGCAGGAGCTCGATCAGGCTCCCGTCGATGCTCTCGACGTCGCCGATGAAGCCCAGGTCGGGTGCGGCGGGGTCGTCGGTGGGACGCGCGATCGGCCGCGCCCGGATGAAGCGGCCGTCCTGTCCGTCGAGGCCCACCGCGCGCCCGCCTTCGCGATTGATGAGCGACGTGAGCTCCTGGTTGAGCTCCGAGAGCGCCATCTCGACCAGCGTGAGCGTCCGCGCATCGGTGATGCGATGTCCGCGGTAGCGCCGCGGCTCCTCACCCATCTTGCGCAGGAGCTCGTCGATGCCCCATCCGCCGCCGTGCACCACGACGACCTTCATGCCGACGAGGCGCAGCAACGCGACGTCGCGCGCGAAGCCTGCCTTGAGCGCCGGGTCGGCCATCGCCTTGCCGCCGAAGCGCACGACGATGGTCTTGCCGTGGAACGCGCGCAGGTACGGAAGCGCTTCGGCGAGGATGCTGCCTTTGTCGGAAGGTGTCATGCGGGCGCGGCCAGGGGAGTCACGACAACTATAGACCAGTCCGAGGCCGCCGGTCGGCGAGTTCCGGAACTGGCACGGATGCTGCCTTATATCGGGTATCGAGTGCCCACGCCACACACAGCATGAAGCCTACATTTGGATGGATCCTCGCCGCGATGTTCGTGGCGGCCCCTGCCTCCGCCCAGACCATGTATCGGTGCCATGACCTCGGCAAGGTGATCTACAGCGACAAGCCCTGCCTCAACGGCGAGGAGGCGAAGCAGATGATGCCCAACGGCAATCCAACGCCCGAGTATCTCGCCCGCCTGCGCATGAAGACGCGGGTCGAGGAGCAGCGCGCCATGAACGCACAGGTTGCCGCGAAGCGCGATGCCCAATCCGCCAGGAAGGCGGAGTGCGAGAGCAGCACGACGCCCACCGTCTGCAAGCCCTAGCCCCGGCCTGACCCGCCGCGTCACCAGCCGCCTGCCGCGCGTTACGCGGCGTCGGAGGGCAGCGCGAGGCACGCCTGCGCGGGCCAGGACACGGTGAGAACGTCGCCTCCCGTGACGGCCGCGTGCGTGGCCGGGACCTTCGCGACGAAGTCGTCGCGGCCCGCGACCCGCAGCCGCAGCTTGCAGTGGTCGCCGAGGTAGATCACTTCGAGCCGCTGCGCCACGAAAACGTTCGCACCTTCCTGCGCAGCGAGTGTCACGCGCTCGGGCCGCAAGGAGAGCACGGCCGACGCACCTTGCGCGAGGTCGGCGCCGAGCGTCGCGCTTACCTCGCTCCCGTCCGCAAGGCGCACGCGGCACGACGTGCCGTCGCGCGCGATCACCGTGCCGTCGAGCCGGTTGTTCTCGCCGATGAACGACGCGACGAAGGAATTGGCGGGACGCTCGTAGAGATCGCCGGGACTCGCAAGCTGCTGGATGCGGCCGTGGTGGAACACGGCGATGCGGTCGGACATCGTGAGCGCCTCGGACTGGTCGTGCGTCACGTAGACGATCGTCACGCCAAGCTCGTCGTGCAGGTGCTTGATCTCGAGCTGGAGCTGCTCGCGCAGCTGCTTGTCGAGCGCGCCGAGCGGCTCATCCATCAGCACGAGCTTGGGGCCGAAGACCAGCGCGCGCGCCACTGCGACGCGCTGCTGCTGGCCCCCCGAGAGCTGGCTGGGCTTGCGGTCGCGCAGCTGCGGCAGCCGCACCATGTCGAGCGCGCGCTTGACGCGTGGCTCGATCTCCGGCTTTGCGACGCCATGCATCTCGAGTGGGAACGCGAGGTTCTGCGCCACCGTCATGTGAGGGAACAGGGCGTAGTTCTGGAACACCATGCCGATACCGCGCTTGTGCGCGGGCACGTTGTCGATCCGCTTGCCTTCGAGCGTGATCGTCCCGGACGTCGGGTCCTCGAAGCCCGCGAGCATCATGAGCGTCGTGGTCTTGCCCGAGCCCGAGGGACCGAGCAGCGTGAGGAACTCGCCGCGCGCGAGCGCGAGGTCGAGTCCATCGACGACGCGCACCTTGCCGTCGTACGACTTGCTCACGTTCTCGAAGGTGACGATATGGTCCATTGGCGGGGACTTTAGTTCGGTTCCGCGGGGTCGGCCATCGTGCGGCCCCGAGCGCGCGCGCGAAGCATCTCGTTGGCGACGAGCAGCAGCACCGAGCATACGATGAGCATCACCGCGGCCGCGGCGATGGTCGGGCTCAGGAACTCGCGCAGGCCCGCGAACATCTGGCGCGGCAGGGTGAACTGGCCCGGACTCGACACGAAGATGGCGACGACCAGCTCGTCGAACGACGTCGCGAACGCGAACAGCGCGCCGGTGGCGACACCCGGTGCGATGATCGGCAGCACGACGCGCTTGAACGCCACGTGCGGCGGCGCACCGCACGTGGCCGCGGCCTTGAGCAGGTTGCGGTCGAACGTCGACAGCGTCGCGAGCACGGTCAGCAGCACGTAGGGCACGGACAGGATCGTATGCGCAACCACGAGCCCCACGATCGTATTGTTGAGCCCGACGAACGAGAATCCGAAGTAGATGGCCACCGCTGTCACGATCACGGGCACGACCATGGGTGTGGTGAGGAGCGCCACGAGGATTGCCTTCCCGCGAAAGCGCCCGAGGTAGATGCCGAGCGCGCACAGTGTGCCGAGGAGGGTCGCGAGGATCATGGTCGCGATGCCCACGACGAAACTGTTGCGCGTGGCGAGCAGCCACTGCTCGTTATGGAAGAAGTCGCGGTACCAGCGCCAGGACCATCCGGGGGTGGGCAACGTCAGGAGCTCGCCCGAGGAGAACGACAGCGGAAATATCACGACGATCGGCGCGATCAGGAACACGAGCACCACGGCGGTGAAGATGCGGGCCGCGATCACGGCTGGGGTCCCACCGTGCCGACCCGGAACCCGGGCACCACGAGGCGCGCGACCACCACGATCACCGCGGTCATTCCGAGGAGGAGGCACGCGAGCGCGGCCGCCATGCCCCAGTTGATGGTCTGGTTGGTGAAGAACGCGATGAAGTAACTCACCATCTGGTCGTCCGGGCCGCCGACGAGCGCGGGCGTGACGTAGAACCCCACCGCGAGCATGAACACCATGAGCGCACCTGCGGCAACGCCCGGCATCGTCATGGGCAGGTACACGCGGAGGAAGCGCTTCCAGCCCGGCGCGCCGAGCGACGCCGCGGCACGCAGGTACACGGGGTCGATGCCCTTCATCACGCTGTAGAGCGGCAGGATCACGAACGGCAGCAGCACGTGCACCATCGCGAGGTACACCGCGAAGCGCGTGAAGATGAGCGTGAGCGGCGCGTCCACCACGTGCATCGAAGTGAGCAGGGCGTTCACGGGGCCTTCCTTCTGCAGCAGGATGAACCAGGCGGTCGTACGCACGAGGATCGACGTCCAGAACGGCACGAGCACCAGCGCCATGCCGGCGTTGGCCCAGCGCTGCGGCAGCGTGGAGAGCGTGTACGCGACCGGATAGCCGAGCAGCACGCACAGCACCGTCACCCAGAAGCTGATCACGAAGGTGCGCGCGAAGAGCGCGCGGAACACGGTCTCTTCCTTGGGCGCCTGCACGACGCCACCTGCGGAGTCGAGCGACAGATCGAGGGAACGCAGCAGGAAGAGCGGCGTCACCGGCTCGATGTTGCGATGCAGGAGGAGCCACGTGCCGGACTCGCCCCAGCGCGGGTCCAGCTCGACGAGCGCGTCCTTGTACGGTGCGGCGAGGTTCGCCTTGGCGCGCGCGGTCTTGAGCAGCAGCGCGCGCATGCCGAGCTGCTCGAAGTTGAGGCGACGAGTGAGCTGCCCGATCGCCTGGCCTTCCTGTGCCTGCGCGAGCTCGCTCGCGATGGCTGCGAACGCTTCCTCGGAGGGAAGGCCCTCGCCGTTCCACGCGCGCAGCGCCGCCACAGTGCGTGGCAGCGTCGCGCGGACCTCGGGATTGCCGACCGCCGTGTAGAGCGTGACGGCGAGCGGGACGATGAAGCTCGCGACGACGAGGACCAGGAGCGGCGCGATGAGCGCGGCCGCCAGGCTATTGGTCCTCGTCGACACTTCCTTTCGTTACTTGGCCAGCCAGGCGTTGAACTTCTGCTCGAGATCCTCGCCGTTGGCCACCCAGAACTCGGTGTTGATGAAGAGCCCGTCGGATACGTGGGACGACAGCATGCCGGGATTCTTCGCGGAGAGCGCGGGGTTGGCCGCGGCTTCCTTGTTCGCCGGCGACACCGCGTAGATGTCGGCAAGCGCGAGAAGCGGCTTCGTGTCGGTGATCCAGTCGATCATCTTCATGCCTTCCTTGGCATTGGGCGAGCCCTTGACCACCGCCCAGTAATCGACCGAGTAGAGGAGCGTCTTCCACAAGAGCGGATACTTCGAGCCGCTCTCGTTGGCGCGCACGATGCGTCCGGTGAAGCCGACCGCGTAGGTCGCGTCGCCGCTTGCGATCATCTGCACGGGCTGCGTGCCGGACTTCCACCACATGAGGTTGGGCTTGAGCTGATCGAGCTTGTCGAACGCGCGCTTCTGGCCCGCGGGTGTTGCGAGCACCTTGTACACGTCGGCGGGGGCCACGCCGTCGGCGAGGAGCGCGATCTCGAGCGTGGTCTTGGGCGACTGGCGGAAGAGGCGCTTGCCCGGATATGTCTTGACGTCCCACAGCTTGGCGTAGGTGTCGGGGCCGTTCGGCACCTTGGCAGGATCGTAGAAGAGCGTGACGCCCCACAGCACGGCGCCCGCGCCGCACGTTGTGGTGCCGCCCGGGATGAACTTGTCCTTCTTGACGACGTTGTAGTCGATCTTCTCGAACACGCCGTCCTCGCAGCCGCGGATGAGCTCGGGCGCTTCCACCATGATCACGTCGTACGTCACGTCGCCCGACTTGACCATGGAGTAGATCTTGGCCATCTCGCCGTTGTAGACGTCGTCCTTGACGGGCTGGTTGGTAGCGGCGGCGTAACCCTGGAACAGCGCCTTGCGCGCGTTGTCCTGGAAAGGGCCGCCGAAGCCCACGATCATGAGATCGCGCGCGATCGCGCCGCCCGACGTAAGCAACGCCGCGGCCGCAGCCGCGACCCAATACGACTTGATCCTCATCCCATCATCTCCCCGTTTGTTCCATCTTTCCCGCATGGATGCCCCCGGACGGCGCGCCCGAAGCAATTGGTATCAATGATAGTATGACAATACCAATCGCAACAACCGCCCATGAACGTTTCCGCCGCCCCGTTCACCCCCGACAAACCGTACCTCGCGGCCACGCCGCAGGACGGCGGCCTCGTCCGCTATCGACTGTACATCGACGGCCGATTCATCGATCCGGCAGGTGGCGAGTGGTTCGACACCGAGGACCCCGTCGCGGGGGAGGTCTGGGCGCGCGTGCCCCGCGGCGGTGCGCAGGACGCCGGCCGCGCGGCCGAAGCTGCGAACCGCGCGTTCACGAGCGGGCCCTGGCCCGCGATGTCGGCGTCGCGCCGCGGCGCCCTGCTGCGCAAGCTCGGCGACCTCATCGGCGAGAACGCCGAGTGGCTCGCGCGCATCGAGATGAAGGACAACGGCAAGCTCTACGCCGAGCTCCTCATGCAGATGCGCTACATGTCCAACTACTACTATTACTACGGCGGGCTCGCGGACAAGATGGAAGGGTCCGTGATTCCCTCGGACAAGCCCGGCGTCTTCAACTACACCAAGTACGAGCCCGTCGGCGTTGTCCTGTGCATCATGCCCTGGAACTCGCCGCTGCCGCTCACGAGCCTCAAGCTCGCGCCCGCGCTCGCGGCCGGCAACACGGTCATCCTCAAGCCCTCGGAGTTCACGTCCGCGTCGCTGCTCGAGTTCGTCAAGCTCGTCGAGGCAGCGGGATTCCCGCCGGGCGTGGTCAACGTGGTCACGGGCTATGGCGCCGAGATCGGCGACGCGCTCGTGTCGCATCCGCTGGTCGACCGCATCGCGTTCACTGGCGGTCCCGAGGCGGGGCGCGCGATCAACGAGAAGGCCGCGCGCCACATGAAGCGCGTCACGATGGAGCTGGGCGGCAAGTCGCCCAACATCGTGTTCGACGATGCGAACCTCGACGAGGCGGTGAAGGGCGTGGTCGCCGGCATCTTCGCGGCGTCGGGGCAGACGTGCGTCGCGGGCTCGCGCCTGCTCGTGCAGCGCTCGATCCACGACGCATTCGTCGAGAAGCTCCGTGCGTTCATCGCGGACGTGCGCTTCGGGCATCCCTCCGACGCCGCTACCCAGATCGCGCCGATCTCCACGCGCCCGCAGATGGAGAAGATCGAGCGCTACGTGGAGATCGCCAAGGGCGAGGGTGCAAGGCTCGCGTGCGGCGGCAAGCGTGCCAGCGTGCCGGGCTGGCCGAACGGACTCTTCTACGAGCCGACGATCTTCACGGAAGTGAGCAACGGCATGCGCATCGCCCAGGAGGAGGTCTTCGGGCCGGTGCTGTCCGTGATCCCCTTCGATGACGACGACGACGCGGTGCGCATCGCCAACGACATCCGCTTCGGACTCGCGGCGGGCGTGTGGACGCAGTCGATCTCGCGCGCCCTGACCATGGCCGATCGCATCCGCGCGGGCACCGTGTGGGTCAACAATTACCGCATGACCAGCACCACCTCGCCGTTCGGCGGCTTCAAGATGAGCGGCACGGGGCGCGAGGGCGGCATCGCCGGGATGCGCGAGTACCTCGAGATCAAGAGCGTGTGGCTGTCCACCGGCGTCGAGTTCCCCAATCCCTTCGTGCGCCGATGAAGAAAACCAAAGTGATCCCTCCGTCCATGCGGACGGTGGTCGAGGAGAAGGGCTACCTGCCCGCCCTGCGCGTCGGCGACTTCCTCTTCCTCGCGGGCCAGATCGGGCGCACGGCGGACATGACGATCGTCACCGATCCCAAGGCGCAGTTCGAGACCTGCTTCGAGAACCTGCGCGTGGTGCTGGCCGAAGCCGGATGCACCTTCGACGACATCGTCGACATGACGACGTATCACGTCGATATGGACAAGCACTGGCCTGTGTTCCGCGAGGTGAAGAACCGCGTTCTGCCGCGCGGCGCGTTCCCCTGGACCGCCATCGGCGTCTCGGCTCTGGCCGATCCCGCGTTCCTGCTCGAAGTGAAGGCCACCGCGTGCGTGCGCGACTGACCGAGGGCACGCGGCGGCGGCGGGCGCCGCGGCGTGTCGATCACGTCGTCTCCGACTTCGTTCCGCGCTATTACCAGGTCTACACGGTGCTCGCGCAGCGCGTGCGCGAGGGCGAGTGGAGCGCCGAATCGTCGATGCCCACCGAGCAGGACTTCGCGGCCTCGTTCGGCGTCTCGCGCGTGACCATCAGGAAGGCCCTCAACATGCTGCAGGAGGAGGGTCTCGTGCTGCGGCAGCAGGGGCGCGGGACGTTCGCGCTGCCGCCGCCGCAGAAACGCCAGGGCCGCGCGAACATGAGCGGGCTCCTCGAGAACGTCGTCGACTTCGAGACCCACACCAAGGTGCGGGTGATCTCCTTCGCCAGGATCGCGCTGCCGGAGGAGCCCGCGCGGCTCCTGGAGTCCGCGGCAGGGACGCAGGCGCTCAAGATCGTGCGCGTGCGCAGCGATACCCAGTCGCCGTTCTCCTACACGACCACGTACGTGGCCGAGCCCGAGGCCAGCCTCCTCGACGAGGCGACGCTCGGCAACCAGACCGTCAGCAACGCCCTCGGCAAGGCCGGAGTCGCCACCGTGTCCGCGGAGCAGCGCCTCTCGGCCACCGTCGCGGGCGTGGAGGTGGCGAGGCACCTGCGCATCGACGTGGGCTTTCCGCTCATCAGCATGACCCGCGTGATGCGCGACGAGGCGGGTCGCCCGGTCGAGCTCATCGAGGCGCTGTACCGCCCCGACCGCTACGAGTATCGCGTCAATCTCTCGCGCGACCAGGGCGATGCGCCGCGCTGGACCGTGAAGATGGACAAGTAGGGCCTTCCCTCCCGCCGATAAGCCTGCCCGCCCCAAGACCTCGGGCGCCGCGGTAGAATTTCCTCACGATGGCTCCCACACAACTGCTCGTTGCGCTGCGCAAGTCCGCGCTGTCGCTCTGTCACGCCCAGTACATCCGAGGCCGCCTGCTCGAGGTCTATCCGGAGTGCGAGATCACGCTGCGCGGCATCACCACGCAGGGCGACCGCATACTGGAGAAGCCGCTAGCCGACATCGGAGGCAAGGGCCTCTTCATCGAGGAGATCGAGACGGCGATGAAGGAAGGCCGCGCCGATTTCGCGGTGCACTCGCTGAAGGACATGCCCATGGAAATGGCGCCAGGCTTCACGCTCGCCGCCATCCCCGTGCGCGAGGACCCGCGCGACACGCTCGTGTGCAACAAGTACACGTCCATCGAGGCGCTGCCCGACGGCGCCATCGTGGGCACGTCGAGCCTGCGCCGCGAGGCGCAGCTGCGCGAGAAGAATCCGTCGCTGCAGGTGCGCCTCCTGCGCGGCAACGTCAACACCCGCGTGCGCAAGCTCGACGAAGGCCAGTACGACGCGATGATCCTCGCGGCCGCGGGACTCAACCGGCTCGAGCAGAACCACCGCATCTCGGCGTATCTCGATCCCGCCGATTTCCTGCCCGCGGTAGGGCAGGGCGCGCTGGCGATCGAGTGCGCGGAGGATCGTCCCGACGTGATCGCCGCGGTCGCGCCGCTGATGCATCACCCGACGTACCTCGCGATCATGGCGGAGCGTGCGTTCTCTCGCGCGCTGTCCGGGAGCTGCCATACGCCGATCGGCGGTTACGCCACGTTCCGCAACGGCGAGCTGTGGCTGCGCGGTCTTCTCGCCAATCGCGAAGGCACCGACATCATTCGCGGCGAGCGGTCGGTGGCGCTCGATGCCGAGAAGGGCGACCTCGCTACGGCCGAGCGGCTCGGGCTCGATCTCGCGGAAGATTTCAAGTCGCGCGGGGCCGCGCGGTTCATGTAGGCCTACGACCTCGGCGGCTGTCCTGCGAGCTCGTCGTCGATGTACGCGCGGACGATGCTCGCGAAATCCGCGTCGGCCCTCATCCCGAGCGAGGGTCCGAGCCGGGGCGCGAACCTCGACGGCCACGTCGACACGATGCGGTCGATCGCGGGGTCATAGTTCCACTTCACGCGAGACGCCACCTCCTCGCCCGCCACTTCGCGCAGCGCGTTCACCATGTCGCCCACCGCGACCGAGATGCCCGGCACGTTGACCGAGCGCGTGTACGTGAACGCGGAGGCGGGCGCCTCGTGCCCGACGACGAGGTTGTCGATCACCGCGCGCGGCGACTGCACCCACATCTTCGTCGCCGGCGCGACCGGACAGATCGCTTCCACACCCGACAGCGGCTCGCGGACGATGCCGCTCGCGAAAGAGGATGCCGCGCGGTTGGGCTTGCCCGGCCGCACGGTCACGGTGGGAAGGCGCAGGGACCGTCCGTCGATCATGCCCTTGCGGGTCATGTCGTACACCAGGTACTCGCCGATCGCCTTTTGCGCGCCGTAGGAAGCTTGCGGCATCAGGGGCGCATCGTCTGGCACCGGGTCGGGCACCGGGCCGCCGAAGACCGCGAGCGAGCTCGTGAAGACGAACCTGGGAGGCGAGGCCAGCGTGCGGCATCGCTCCAGCAGCGCGCGCGTGGCGTCGAGATTGACGCGCATGCCCACGTCGAATTCCGCCTCCGCCTGTCCGCTCACGACGGCGGCGAGGTGGAACACGGTGTCGGTGTCGCGCGGTACGGCTCGCTCGACAAGCGAGGCGTCGCACAGATCCCCTGCGAGGGAGGTCACGCGATCGTCCGCAAACGCCGCCGCGGGCGCCACGTCGACCAGCGTGATCCTCTCGATCTCGCGCGTGCGCCCGGCCGCGTCGGTGAGCGTGTTGCGCTCGAGCAGCTTGCGCGCAAGGCGCGTCCCCAGGAAACCGGCGCCGCCGGTGATGACCACGTTCATGTTGGTTCCTCCTCCCGGCGCTATGATAGCCGTCCCCTTCCCGCCACGAGAGAGGAGTGCCGCCATGCCGCGTCCCATCCACTTCGAGATCCAGGCCGAGAACCCCGATCGCGCGATCAAGTTCTACAGCGAGCTCTTCGGATGGAAGTTCTCGCAATGGGGGCAGCAGAAGTACTGGCTCGTCACCACGGGCGAGGACGGAACACCGGGCATCAACGGCGGCCTCATGCCGCGCCCTGCGCCCGGCGGTCCCGCAGAGATGGCGGCGGTCAACGCCTTCGTGTGCACAATCGACGTGGAGAACCTCGACGCGACGCTGGCGAAGGTCGCGGAGCTCGGCGGCAAGGTGGTCGTGCCGCGGATGACGATCCCAACCGTGGGCTATCTCGCGTATTCCAAGGACACCGAGGGCAACATCTTCGGCACCATGCAGATGGATGAGACCGCCAAGTGATGCGTTGATCGACGGCCTTGTGAACGGTCTCGCGGCGCGCGGGTACGCGGTTGCGCGCGAGGCGCTGCCCGCATCGGTCGTGGGCGCGCTGCGCGCGCGCGCGCGGGCACTCGATGACGTGGGGGGCTTCGCGGCCGCGGCGGTGGGACGCGCCGGCGCACGGGTCGAGCGCAGCGACATCCGCGGCGATCGCATCGCGTGGCTGCCGGAAGTCCCGGAGGACCGCGCCGAGGACGAGGCGCGTGCCTGGCTAGACGCCGTGCGCGTGCGATGCAATCGCGAGCTCATGCTCGGGCTCGAAGCGCTCGAAGCGCACTACGCGATCTATCCGTCCGGCACCCGCTATGCGCGTCATCGCGACCGTTTCCGCGACGACGACGCGCGCGTCCTGTCGTGCATCCTCTACCTCAACGAGGCGTGGACCGCGGAGGACGGCGGTGCGCTCCGTCTCTTCGCCGGGGACGAGGCGATCGAGGTCGTGCCCGAGGGCGGCACGCTGGTCGTGTTCCTGTCCGCTGACTTCGAGCACGAGGTGCTGCCCGCGCGGCGGGAGAGGGTAGCGCTGACCGGATGGTTCAAAAGACGCGTGCTAGTATGAAACGCTCCAAGATGAATCCCCGATTTTCCTAGTGCCCGCGCCGCGCCGACTCACCATTGCGTCGCGCCGTGTCGCGCCCGCTTCGTGGCAGGCGGAGCAGGTCCGCCAGCGCCTGGCCGAGCTCTATCCGGGCATGTCGCTCTCCCTGCTCGCGCTCGACACCCATGCCGGCGGCGAGCGCGCCGCGGAAAACGAGCGCGCGACGATGGTCAAGGCGCTCGAAGCCGCCATCGCCGAAGGAAGGGCCGATCTTGCGGTGCATGCGCTTAAGAACCTGCCCGCGGAGCTTTCACGGGGGTTCACCATTGCCGGCGTCACGGCGCGCGAGGATCCGCGCGACGCGTTCGTGTCGCGCCGTTTCGCCTCGCTCGACGAGATGCCCGCGGGTGCAGTCGTGGGCACGTCGAGCCTGCGCAGGCATGCGCAGCTGCGCGAACGTCATCCGGCGCTATCCGTGAAGGCGATGCGCGGCGACATCGAGGCGCGCCTGCGCGCGCTCGACGCGGGACGCTGCGACGCGCTCATCGTCGCGGCCGCGTCGCTCAAGCGCGCGGGCCACGGCTCGCGCATCGGCCTGCTGCTCGAGCCGGACGAAAGCCTGCCCGCGCCCGGCCAGGGTGCGCTCGCGATCGAATGCCGGCGCGACCGCCCCGATCTCGTTGCGGCGCTCGCACCGCTCTCCGACCGCGCAACGCTGCTCGCGACCGCCGCGGAGCGCGCGTTCTCGCGCGGACTGGGCGGCGCGCAGACGGCGCCGCTCGCCGCCTACGCGACGTGGGAGGAGGGGAACCTGTGGCTGCGCGGCCTCGTGGCCGGCGCCAATGGGAGGGACTTGCTCCGCGGCGAGCGCGAGGCCGCCGTGGACGACATCGAAGGGGCGGAGATGCTCGGGCGCGCGCTGGCCGACGAGCTGCTCGCGCGCGGCGCTTCGCGACTTCTCGCGTCGTGAGCGAGGCCGGCGCACGCGCCCCGCTCGCGGGCGTGGGCATCGTGGTCACGCGTCCCGCGCGCCAGTCCGCGGGACTCACCGCGCAGCTGGCCGCCCTCGGCGCGACCCCCATCGTGTTCCCCGCCATCGCGATCCTGCCGCCCGCCGACGACGCATCGCTCACGCGCGCCCACGCGGAGCTCGCGTCGTACGACGCGGCGATCTTCATCTCGGGCAATGCCGCTGAGTACGGCGCGCCCGGCGCATGGCCCGCGGGCGTCGTCGCGTATGCGACGGGACCGGGCACTGCCGCGGCATTGCGTGCGGTGGGCGTCCCCGACGTCGCGATTCCCGGGACCACGTACGACAGCGAAGGGCTCCTCGCCCTGCCCGCGCTCGCCGACGTTCGCGGCAAGCGCATCGCGATCTTTCGCGGCGAGGGCGGGCGTGAACATCTCGCGTCCGCCCTCCGCGCGCGTGGCGCGCGGGTCGATGGCATCGAATGCTACCGGCGCGTGCGTCCTACTTCCGCGGACGGTCTAGCCGAGGCCTTGCTGCAGGGCCGGGCGCATGCGCTCACGATCACGTCGAGCGAAGGCCTCGACAACCTGTGCGCGCTCCTCGACGAACGGGCGCTCGCGGCCATGCGCGCGATCCCCGCCTTCGTTTCGCATCCGCGCATCGAGGCTCACGCGCGAGCGCACGGATTCGAGGCGGTGACGACGGGCCCGGGCGATGCCGGCCTCGTCGCCGGATTGCTAGAATGGTTCGAGCGACATCCTCGAACACGATAACGCCAAGGACCCCATGGCCCAGCCCGACATCCTCGTCACGGCGCCCCTGCCGCCGTTTCTCTACGATCCGCTCAAGGCGGACTATCGCTGCCACGACTACTACCAGGCGAGCCACAAGCCCGGGCTGCTCGCCGCCGAGGGCGCGCGCATCCGCGGCCTCGTGCAATCGGGGAGCAGCGTGACGCCGCTGCCCGTGCTCGAAGCGTTGCCCAAGCTCGAGATCGTCTCGGTGTTCGGCGTCGGCTACGACGGTGTGCCCATCGAGTACTGCCGGCAGCGCGGCATCAAGGTCACCAACACGCCCGACGTGCTGACCGACGACGTGGCGGACGTCGCGGTCGGCCTCATCATGATGACCGGACGCGGCTTCGTGCGACTCGATCGCTTCCTGCGCGCGGGAGAATGGTTGAAGAAGGGACCCGAGCTCACCACCAAGCTCGCGGGCAAGCGCGTGGGCATCCTCGGGCTCGGACGCATCGGCAAGGCCATTGCCTCGCGCGTGACCGCGCTCGGGATGGAGGTTGCCTACACCGGACGCAGCAGGCAGGACGTTCCCTATCGCTACCATCCGGATGTCGTGTCGCTCGCGGCCGACTCCGACTTCCTCGTCGTGGCGAGCCCGGGCGGTGCAGCCACCAGGAACATCGTCGATGCGAAAGTGCTCGCGGCCCTCGGCAAGAAGGGAACGCTCGTCAACATCGCGCGCGGATCGATCGTCGACGAGCCTGCGCTCGTCGAGGCGCTCCAGGCCGGCACGATCAAAGGCGCGGGGCTCGACGTCTTCGCCGACGAGCCCAACGTACCGGAGGCGCTGCTTGCGATGGAAAACGTGGTGCTGCTGCCTCACGTGGGCAGCGCCACCAGCGAGACGCGCAAGGCCATGGGCGACCTGTGCAAGGCCAACCTTGATGCGTGGTTCGGGACCGGCAAGGTCGTGACGCTGATTCCGGAGCTCGCGTAGCGCCTACATTTCCGGCTCGGCGTCCGCGGTCACGGGCCGCTTCTTCGACTGCGGTTGCCACAGCACCGCAAAGAGCGACGAGATGACGAGCCCGAGCGCCACGAACTCCGTCGTGCCGGGCCGCTCGCCCAGGAAGAGCATCCCTGCGAACACGCCCACCACCGGCACGGGCAGCGACGACAGCGACGACACCGCCACGGGCAGGGTGCGCGCGAGGGTAAACCACGCCCAGTGCGCGAGCGTTCCGGCGAGGAAGATGTTGTAGAGGATGGCGAACCACGCGGTGCCCGAGAGGTGTCCGAGGTAGGACCACGGGTGCGTCTCGAAGAACGGAGCCGCGATCACGAGCGGCGTCCACCCGACCAGCATCATCCATCCCGACATCGTGTTCTGTGCGATGGGAGGTTTCCATTTGCGCAGCAGGACCGTGCCGATCGCCCAGAGGAATGCGGCGACCAGGATCAGGATCGCACCGGTGGGCGTGGAGCGGATGTGGCGTATGTCGTCTCCGAGCAGCACGACCATCCCGAGCATCCCGAGCGCTAGGCCGACGATCTTGCGCCTGTTGAGCGGCTCGTTCAGCACGTACATCGCGATGAGCGTCGACCAGATCGGCATCGTGTACGCGAGGATGGCGCTGCGTCCCGCGGGAAGCTGCTGAACGCCGAAGAGCACGAAGCCGTTCCACCCCGCGATGTTGAAGAAGGCGAGGACGGCGATGCGTCCCCACCACGCGCGAGGAATGCGGATCGAGTCGCCGCTCGCGCGCGCGACGAGCAGCATGCCGAGCGCGGCGAAGGGCAGCGTGACCACGCGGAAGGTTAGCGGTGCGATCTCGGCCACGCCCATCTTGAGCACCGGCCAGTTGCATCCCCAGATGATCGCCAGGATGGCAACCGGCAGGAGCCGGGTCAGCCTGGACGTCTCCTGCGAGGTTGGATGCTGCACCTGGGCCGGCCTGAAGAAATCGACTCCGACCCTGCTTATCGATCGCGGGGCGGCAGCGTCTCGCCGAACTTGGACTGGTGCAACTCGCGGGCCTGGGTGACCCATCCGTCGCGGCGGATGCGGCCGGGGAACTCCGGCAGGCGTGCGTCGAACTCGTCGATGTCGCGCTCGGACCAGCGCGCGATCTGGCGGTAGGAGGAAACCCCGAGCTGGTGGAGCATCCGTTCGAGCACCGGACCGATGCCGACGATGAGTTTCAGGTCGTCCGGGGCATTGGGGCCGTCGAGCAGGGGAGGTGTCGCGTTGTTCTCGAGGTCGATGCAAAGAGCGCGATAGCGCGCGGTCTCGGCGCGCGAGGCGGCGAGATCTCGCAACAGCGTTCTCCTGTCCTCGGCGAATTGTGCGTTCTGGTAGCTCATGGCCTGCGCGTCCGCGAGAGCCGAGCGTAACGCATGATTCTCGGCCGCGAGGCTTCGGGCGATCCGCGCCTGCTCGTCGGCGATCGAGTCGGTGACGGGGCCGACGGGGGCTCTAGGGCTGATAGAGCCGACAGGGCCGATCGGCGACGGAGGCACGGGCGAAGCTTCCGGCGGCCCGGGCGGGGGCTCGGAAGGCGCGGCCGTGGCGAGCGGACGCAGCGGCGCGGCAACGCTCGCCTTGCGCTGGCCCTGCACGATCCCGGCCCTCCACGCGATGAAGATGCCGGCACCTAGCGCGAGCACGAGGAGCAACGTCAAGCCATTCACGGTTGCGTTGTGTTGTAGTTGTCGCGACCCGGCATTGTAAGCGACGCGCCCCGCGGCGGGTTTCGCGCATCGCACTGATAGAATCGAGGCCACGAGCACCGTGTGACGTCACTCATGGACCCTCCTGCGACCACTGGCGAAGCGGCGTCCACGATGCCGTCCGCGACGACCCCCGCCGGTCCGTTCTCGCCCCCGGTCAGCCGAGGGCTCTTCGTCGTCCTTGCCGTGGTTCTCGCGGTCGCGATGGGCGCCATCGCGATCGCCCTGCGCAACGACCAGCGCGAGCTCAAGCTCGAAGTCGGCCAGCGTCTCGCGAAGGCCGAGGCGGAGGCCGCGGAGGCCCGGGTGCGCGGCAACGAGCTCGCCAACGAACTGCGCGAGGCGCAGGCCAAGCTCGCGCTGCTCGAAGCGAGGGTGTCCGAATCGCAGACCCAGCAGGCCTCGCTCGAGGCGCTCTATCGCGAGCTCGCGCCCTCGCGCGACGAGGTCGCGCTGAACGAGATCGAACAGGTGCTGCTCCTCGCGAGCCAGCAACTTGCGATTGCCAGCAACGTGCAGGCGGCCCTGGCCGCGCTCCAGCTCGCGGAGGCGAAGCTCGGTCGCTTCGACCGGCCGCAGCTCATGCCGCTGCGCCGGGCCCTCGCACGCGACATCGACAAGCTCAAGGCGGTGCCCTACGTCGACGTCGCGGGCATGGCGCTCAAGATAGACCAGGCGATAGGCAACGTCGCGAGCCTTCCCCTCGCGCGCGACGAGCGCCTGCCGGCCTCGCCCGCCACGACACCAGCGCCGGCCGATGAGGCGGCGTGGTCGCGCCTCCTGCGCGAGGCCTGGGCCGAGATCAAGTCGCTCGTGCGCGTCGAAGTCGCCGACCGTCCCGCGGCACCGCTCGTGCCGCCCTCGCAGGAGTATTTCCTGCGCGAGAACCTGCGCCTGCGCCTGCTGTCCGCCCGAATCGCGCTGCTCTCGCACGACGACGCGGGGTTCAAGGCCGACGTGACCGCGGCCAATGCGTGGATCAAGCAGTACTTCGACACGCGGTCGAAGAGCGTGCAGTCGCTCGTGGCGACGCTCACGCAGCTCGCCGCAACGCCGATGCCCGCGGAGCTGCCCGACGTCTCGGCAAGCCTCACGGCCGTGCGCGCGGTAAAGGCGAGCCGCGAGCGCCCCGCGTCGCAGGCGTCGCTGCGGTAGCCCGTGCGGCTCCTCTTCGCATTCCTGCTGCTTACCGCGCTCGCGGTGCTCGCCGCGCTGCTGTTCAAGCTCAACGCGGGCTACGTCCTGCTCGTGTCGCCGCCGTATCGTGTCGAGATCTCGCTCAATGCATTCGTCGTCTCGCTCGTCGCCGCGTTCGTCGTCGTGCACCTCCTGCTGCGGCTCGCTGCGCGCATCGCGCGCATGCCCGCCGAGGTGCGCGTGGCCCGCC
>CAZIZD010000046.1:0-16991 GCA_964543615.1 uncultured Alcaligenaceae bacterium
CGCGGCCGCCGGGCGTGCACGCGACATCGCCGCAGATCACCAGGATCTGGTTGAAGTTGTTGCCCGCGGTGACCACCGCGCGGCCATCGCTGCGCAGCGCCATCGCCACGTCGCCGCCGATGTTGAGATTGACGTCGCTGCCGCTCGTGCAGTTTGGGTCGGCGCAGTCGTAGAGGTTGCCGCCATCGCGCGCGAGCAGCGGACGATTGTCGGCGCGAACGGCCACCGAAACCCTGGACGTCGAATAGGGCAGCGTGCGCACCGGGTTGTCGCATATGGGCGTGCCGTCGGCGTAAACGCCGATCATCGGCTGGCCGCGCGGGCAGATCGCCGCGATGCGCAATTGCACCTGGCTCGAGATGACCTTGGCGCCTCCGATGCTGCCATCGACGATCTTGTTGAAGCCGACCGAGCCATCGGCGAGCTTGGGCGACGTGACCGACCCGTCGGCCAGCTTCGCCGTGGCGATGCCGCCGTCGGCGAGGCCCAACTCGTTCGTGCCGGCGCCGAGCGACTTGCTGAGGCCACCCGCCGCGTTGAGCCTGAGATCGACCGTGCCGCTGGCGGTGATGGGGCCGCCCTGTAGCCCCGCCCCGGTAGCGACGCTGGTGACCGTGCCGGCTCCGGCCGCGTCGGCGGCACAGGTCCAGCCGCCGCTGCCATTGCTCTTGGGCACCTGCCCGTTGCTGCACCCCTGCGGAAGCTGGTAGGACGGCGCGATGTTGAGCGTTCCCGAGGCCGTGATGGGATTGGGGCTTCCCTGCAATCCGGTGCCCGCAGTCACGCTCGTGACGGTGCCGGTTCCGCCGCCGCCTGCATTGTCGTTCGCGCAGGCCCATTGCGAGCCGTTCCACTTCAGAACCTGCCCGGTTGCGCACGTGTTGGGGAACAGCGATGCACCGAGCCGGCTCAGGAACGCGGCCATCTGGTTGCGGGGTACGTTTGCGCTCGGGCAGTACAGGCGGTGGTTGCCATCGATCACCGCGCAGCCGAGCGTGACGCCGCGCGTCGCCATTTCGGTGATGAAGCCGCAGAAGGGATCGCTCGCAAGGACGTCGTCGAAGACCCAGGGTGAGACGCCTGGACAGAACTGCGCATTGCTTTCGTCCGCCCACGTGCAAAGCCCCAGCGCGCAAACGGCTACCGCGATCCACTTTCGCATGGCGTGATTCCCTCGCTGTAGAGAGCGCCCTGCGCATCGGTCAGGCAGACCTTCGATCGCTGTGTTGCGGCGCGCCGGGCAGTATTCCGGCGCGCGAAGTTCGCTGTCAAGCGAACACTGCCCAAGCCCGGCCTCGAAGCGGTGCGCTAAAATTGCACTCTCCCGCACGCAATCCTTCCGGATCCAAGCCCATGGCCGAGCACGCGAGTTACCTGCTTCCAACAGGCGAGATCGGCCCGGCGATGTCCGGCAAGTACGGCGTCACCGCCGACATCCACGTCGACGACTTCATCTTCAGCTACCTGTATCACCTGTACGGACGCGACCTCGAGAAGACGCTCGACATCTATCTTGCGAGCGGCAAGGCGAGCTCCGAGAAGATCCGCGACCTCGTCGCGGAACTGCAGGGCGCGAAGATCGTCGACGGCAAGATCACAGACCCGATGACGATCCTCGACTTCGCGTCCGGCTACGGCTGCGTGGCGCGGCACTTCAAGAACGTCATTCCGCAAGGCAAGCTGGTCGCGCTCGACATTCACGACAAGGCGATGTACTTCAACACGGCCCACCTCGGCGTGCAGGCGGTGGTCTCCGACGTCAATCCCGCGCGCGTCAACCCGTTCTTCCAGTTCGACGTCGTGTTCTCGCTCTCCTTCTTCTCGCACATGCCCAGGGATCGCATCGCTCCGTGGCTCGAGAAATTGGTGCAGTTCGTGAAGGTGGGCGGGATCCTCCTCTTCACGACCCATGGCAAGACCACGCATCGCGATCACCTGGCGCACCTCAAGGTGAACGATGAGGGCTACGCGTTCGAGCGGACGTCCGAGCAGAAGGATCTGTCGCTCGACGACTACGGCAACGCCATCACCTATCCGCTGCTCATCCACAAGGAACTCGACCGCCTCCGGAACGTGGACCTCGTCATGTACCGCAGTGCCGCCTGGTGGACGCACCAGGACCTGTACGTCGTGAGACGGACGACGTAGCCGCATCCGCGTCCGCGCCATCCGCATGAGCTACGGCAGGCACTGCGACGAGTACTGGGGGCAGGCAGCCGGCGTGCCGGAAGTGCGGCCCCCGCCAAAGACATTGCTCGGCGCCCAGGTTGCGGCGCGATGCGCGCGCGGACCCGTCCTCGACCTGGGCTGCGGCGAAGGCATCCTCACGCAGGAGCTGGTGCTTCGCGGCTGCGACGTGGTGGGTCTCGACGCCTCGCAGCGCGCGATCGCGCGCGCGCAACGCCGCATGCCCGGACGATTCGTCGTCGGCGACATGTGCCGCGCCCCCTTCGCCGATGCGTCCTTCGAGACGGTGATCGCCGTCGAGAGCGCCGAGTGGCTGCGCGAAGAGGACGTCCCGCTCCTGATCGCGGAGCTCTTTCGTCTCACGCGCAAACGCGCATGCCTGTGGATCGGCAACACGGACACCGTGCCGCGTGCGGCGCATTCCACCGCGCGCCCGCGCCCGTGGTGGGAGCAGCGCCTGTTCGATCAGGGATTCGTGACGTGCGACGTACCGGTTACCGGGCCGGCGGTGCTTCCGGTTGCGGGGATGGCGCGATTCGCAATCGTGGTGGAACGGCCGGCAAGCGCACTGGCGCCAGGGCGGGCGCCGGCGCACCCCGAGCCTGCCGATCCCGCCGCCGCATCGATCCTGGGACGCGATGCCGTCATCCGCACGCTGCAGCATGAGAACCGGCGTCTGGCGGCGTTGATGGCGAGCAAGGATGCGTCGTTCGCGATGCTCGCGAGTGAGGTCAAGCGTCTCGAAGCCCTGCTCGCCTTGCATCGCGACGCCAACTGGACGCAACTCGGCGAAGCGCTGCGGCAACCGTTCGGTCCGCGCATGTTCCGCGATGCGGGGGGACTCGCGCTGCGTGTTGCAGGCAGCCGCCTGCGTGGCAAGCCGAAGGTGCCGCCCGCGGCGGTTGCGGAGGTTCCCGCTCCGACGATGGTCGTCGAGGAAGCACGGCCCGCGCCGCATGCGCCCTATGTGGTCCGGATGCCGGCACCGGTGTCCGGCGATCGTCCGCGCGTCGTGCACGTCATCGCCAACTTCATGACGGGCGGCTCGTCGCGCCTCGTCATCGACCTGATCGAGCATCTCGGCGACCGCTACGAGCAGCGCGTCGTGACGAGCCACGTGCCCGATCCTCCCGCGTACGTCGGCCCGAAGGTCGACGTGCTCACGCTCGGGGGCGCGGGAACGGGCTTCGACCGGCTGCTCGCGGACGCGGATCTCGTCCACGTGCACTACTGGGGTGACACCGACGAGCCGTGGTATCGCAAGGCGTTCGAGGCCCTCGAGCGCGTGGGCTGCCCGGTGATCGAGAACGTCAACACGCCGGTGGCGCCGTTCCGCTCGCCGCGCGTCGCACGCTATGTCTTCGTGAGCGACTACGTGCAGGAGGAGTTCGGCGGCGCGGACGCTCCGGAGGACGTCATCTATCCCGGTTCCGATCTCGCGCTGTTCGAGGGCGCGAGCCGCGAGGCCGACGACGGCAACACGATCGGCATGGTGTATCGCATGGAGCGCGACAAGCTCGACGAGAACGCCATCGATGCGTTCATCCTCGCGGTCGAGGCGCGCCCCGGCACGCGCGCGGTCATCGTCGGCGGCGGATCGCTGCTTCCCGAGTTCAAGCGCCGCGTGGCGATCGCGGGGCTGACCGAGCGTTTCTCGTTCACCGATTACGTGGCGTACGTGGACTTGCCCGCGCTCTACGGGCGCATGACGCTGTTCGTGGCGCCGGTGTGGAAGGAGAGCTTCGGACAGGTCAGCATCTTCGCGATGGCGGCGGGCGTGCCCGTCGTGGGATATGCGACGGGCGCCATTCCCGAGATCGTCGCCGATCCCGCGCTCGTCGTCCCGTTCGGCGACAGCGGCGCGCTCGCGGACGTCATCGTGCGGCTGCTCGACGACCCCGCGGCCCGCAAGGCCGTTTCGGAACGCAACCGGCAGCGCGCACAGGCGCAATACTCCGTCGATGCCATGGTCGCGAGCTACGCGCGGCTCTACGGATCGCTCGCCGGACGCCACGCGTGAGGATCGCGCTCTTCGTCCACTGCTTCTATCCGTCCCACATCTACGGAACGGAGACGTACACACTCGAGCTCGCGCGCAACTTGCGCGCGCTCGGGCACGAGCCCGTGGTGGTGAGCGCGGTCTTCGCCGGCGAGCCCGCGCAGCCGGCAATCGTGCATCGCTACGAGCACGACGGCATTCCGGTGCTGTCGATCGACAAGAACGCCTACCCGAACACACGGGTCAAGGACACCTACTACCAGCCTTCGATGTCGGGTGTCCTCGGCGAATTGCTAGACGAGGTGCGGCCCGACCTCGTGCATGTCACGCACCTCATCAATCACACGGCCGTGCTGCTCGAAGTGGCCGCCGCGCGCAAGTTGCCGGTGATGGCCACGTTCACGGACTTCTTCGGCTTCTGCTACAACAACAAGCTCGAGGCGCACGACGGTTCGCTTTGCGCGGGACCCGCGTCGCCCGCGGTCAACTGCCTCGCGTGCCACGTGAAGGCCGCCGCCGGCGGATCGGGGTCGCAGGATTGGCGCACGCGCTTCAAGCGCACCCCGGCGGGCGCAGGCCTTGCCGCGCGAGCGATGCACTTCGCACAGACGCTGCCCGGTTTGGGGACGGGCGCGCTCGCTGGCTGCGTGCAGGACGTCGAGCAGCGTGCGCGCATCCTGACGTCGCTCTACCAGAACTACGCGCGCGCCATCGTGCCGACGGCGTTCATCGAAGGCGCCTATGCTCGCAACGGCTTCGCGCGCCCGATGGACCGCATCGCATTCGGCGTCGACATCGACCGCGCTCCCAAGCAAGGGAGGCGCGACGGGCCGCCTCTGGTCATCGGCTTCATCGGCCAGATCATGCGTCACAAGGGGCCGGTCCTCATGGTCGACGCGGCCCGCGCGGCATTGGAGCCCGCGGACTACGAGATCCGGATCTACGGGTCGATGACGCAGGATCCCGCGTACGCGGCGTCGCTTGCGCAGCGGGCGGCTGGCCTGCCCGTCCGGTTCATGGGCACGTTCGCGCCGGAGCGCATGCGCGACGTGCTGGACGAGATCGACGTGCTGGCGATCCCCTCGCGCTGGTACGAGAACAGTCCGCTCGTGCTGCTCAACGCGCTGGCCAGTCACACGCCGGTCATCGTGTCCGACGTCGAAGGCATGACCGAGTTCGTGAAGGACGGCGTCAACGGCTACACGTTCGCGCGAGGCAGCGTGGGCTCGCTGACCCAGGTCCTCGCGCGCCTGCGCCGCGATGCGCCCGCGCTGCGTGCACTGGTCGCGAAGACGAATTACACGATGACGACGCAGGAAATGACGAGGCGCACGGTCGAGGTATACGAGAAGGTTCGCGCGGCCGCGGGGCCGGGAGCGAAAGCCGGTTGAAGATCGTCCTTGCGTTGCACCAGTACCCGCCGGTCGGCTCGGGCGGCACGGAAACACTCACACGGTGGACCGCGCTCGGGCTCATGGCGCGCGGCCATGATGCGCAGATCGTGTCCGCAGTGCCGCGGCGGCGTGGGGACCCGGCCGCGGTGCCGCCATCCGCTGCGGATGCCGACGGCGTGCGCGTGACCGTGCGGTTTCTCGACGTCGCCGAGCGGGCGGCCGGCACCATCGATCGCATTGCCCTCGAATACGACGACGCGGATGCGGGCCGGGCGTTCGACCGGATTCTCGAGGAGACGCGTCCGGACGTCGTGCACTTCCTGCACCTGCACGGGATGACCGCGGCGGCGGTACGCGCCGCGCGTGCGCGCGGCATACCCGTTGCGATCACCTGCACGGACTTCTGGCTGGAGTGCCCGACGGCGCAATTGCTGCTGCCCGACGACACTACGTGCGCGGGTCCCGATGAAGACCGGGTCAATTGCGCACGCCATCTCCTCGCGAACCGGCTGCCGGCGGGACGCTGGACCGGCGCGGTGGCGGGGGCCGTCGCATGGGCGAGCCGCGTGCCGGGCGCGCCGCACGTCGCGCGCGCGTGGTCGGCCCTGCAGGCGCGCTCGTCCCGTCTGCGCGAGGCGGTCGACTCGGCCGCTGCCGTGATCGCGCCGACGGAATACCTTCGGTCCCGCCTCGTCGACTACGGCGTGGACGCCGCCAGACTGTCGCTCGTGCGCTACGGGACTCCGATGCCGGACGCCTCGCGTGTGCGCTCGGGTGAGCGCGCGGATCGCGACGGTCGCTTGCGGATCGCCTTTGCCGGTTCGCTTGCGCCCAACAAGGGCGCGCACCTCCTGCTCGAAGCGATTCGCCTCGCGCCGGGACTCGCGGCAGAGGTCGCGATCTGGGGCGGACGTACCGATGCCGATTACGGCCGCCGGCTCGATCGCCTTGCCGAAGGCGATGTGCGCATCCGCTTTGCGGGCACGTTCGCCGAAGGCGGGTTCGCGGCGATCCTCGCGTGGGCCGATGTGCTGGTGATACCCTCGCTCTGGTATGAGAACGCGCCCCTGGTACTGCTCGAAGCGCTGGCGCATCGCTGTCCGGTCGTCGTCGCCGACGTCCCCGGCTTGATGGAGCCGATGCGCATCGGCACCGATGGCTGGACGTTCCGCCGCAACGATGCGCGGGACCTCGCGGCGCAGCTCGTACGGCTTTCCGGCGATCGCGGTGCCCTCGTCGCGGTGCGTGCCCGTGCGCACGCGGCCCGCACGGCCGCCGATTACGTGGACGACATGATGCGGATCTACCAGAGCATCGCCCAGGGGAGGGGAGCATGAAGTGCCTCGTGCTGGGCGGCGGCGGGTTCATCGGCTCGCACGTGGTCGACGCGCTGCTCGAACGCGGTCACAAGGTGCGTGTGTTCGAGCGTCCCCGCGTCCCGCAGTACCGTGCCTGCGACGGCGACACGCTGGAGTGGATGGAGGGAGACTTCCAGAACGCGGCGCGCGTGCGCGAGGCGGTGCAGGGCATGGACACGCTCGTGCATCTCGTG
Source organism: uncultured Alcaligenaceae bacterium (assembly GCA_964543615.1). GTDB lineage: Bacteria > Pseudomonadota > Gammaproteobacteria > Burkholderiales > Casimicrobiaceae > VBCG01. The sequence continues at coordinate 7,133 of CAZIZD010000046.1, forward strand.
TCGACCACGCTGCCCAAAGGCTCGAACGACGATCCCGAGTTCGACGTGCAGAGCAACGTGATCGGCACGCTGCGCCTCCTGCGCGCCGCCGTCGATTCGGGCGCGCGCAAGGTGGTCTTCATTTCGTCGGGGGGGACGGTCTACGGCGTGCCCACGACGATTCCGATTCCCGAGACGCACGCGACCGAGCCACGCGTCTCCTATGCGATCGGCAAGCTGGCCGTCGAGAAGTACCTCGCGGTCTTCCAGCAGCAGCACGGCCTCGACTACGCCGTGCTGCGCGTCGCCAATCCCTACGGTCCGCGCCAGCGCGTCGACATCGCGCAGGGCGCGGTCGCGGTCTTCCTCGATGCGGCGCTCGCCGGACGGGACGTCGAGATATGGGGCGATGGAAGCGTCGTGCGCGACTACGTGCACGTGGCCGATGTCGCGCGGGCCTTCGTGCTGGCGCTCGAGTACCGCGGCGCGGAACGCATCTTCAACATCGGGTCGGGGCAGGGGTGCAGCCTCGTCGAGCTCCTGGCCGTGATCGAGCGCGCGGTGGGACACGCCGTGCCCCGGAGGCACCTGCCGGCCCGCGGCATCGACGTGCCTAGCAACGTGCTCGACGTCACGCGCGCGCAGCGCGAGCTGGGCTGGACGCCAGCCATCGCGCTGGAAGAGGGCGTTGCGCGAACCGTGGAGTGGCTTCGCCGGCGGTGAGCCGCTCCGCGGCGACGCGAGTCCCTATGCGGGCTTGGCGGTCGCGGGTTTCTCGAGCACCACGACGTCCTGGAAGTCGTGGAGCCCGCCGCTCACGATGTCGTGCACGCGGAAGTACCGCCCCCAGTGCGCGTGCACGTAGCCCCGCGGCAGGAACGTGATGCCGTACTGGAAGGTCGCGGAAGTGAGGTGCCCCTCCTGTGCCACGAACGCGTGCCGGTCAGCAGCGAACTCCTGCTGCGCACGGGCGAAGCGCGCGTCGTCGACCGCGATCATGCGGTAGATGCGATCCTCTTCACGCGCGCGCTGTAGCGCGCGTTCGCCGTGGGTGGTGAGCAGCAGCGTGCCACCCGGGCGGGCGATGCGGGCGAGCTCGGCCAGCATCAAGTCCTGCGACGCTTCGTTGAGATGCGTGAAGACCGAGATTGCGATGATGAGGTCGAACGTGTTGTCGGCGTAGGGAAGCGGCTGGTTCGGCTGGGTGTTGACCGCCGTGACGAACGGGAGGTGACCTCGCACCCACTCGACGTGACGGGCATCGATGTCGCAGCCGTGCACCTGTCCGGGATGTCCTTTGAAATACCGGGCCAGGCGGCCGCATCCGCACCCGAAGTCGAGTACCGGCGAATAACTCGCGAGCGGCCGCGGAAGGATCCGCGAGAACACCTCCCAGAAGTGCGCGCCGTGCTCGGCGAAGTCCCGCTCCACCTCGAGACCCGAGACGTTCTGCATCAACGTGCGCGGCGGAAACGGCGCCGCGAGCGTCTGCAGCGACGGGTCCTCGAAGATGACCCGGCGATTGAAGTCGGCCCATTCGGGCGCGGGCAGGCGGCAACCGGAGGTGTAATCGATCATGGCAGGCGTAGGGCGCGCAATGGTGCGCGGCGGCCAGGCCAGCGCGAACGCCGCGCCGGTCAAGGTGAGGTTCGGATTGTAGCAAGGGTCACGAGCGATGACCGTGCCCCAGCGCGTCAGGAAGCGGGCTGCCTCGTCGTCGGCGCGCGCGCGGTCGGCCGGCGAATTTTCGAGTCCGCGCGATGCGCCCTCGCGATGATGCAGCACCACCGCAGGATCGAGGACGTTGCGGTATCCGAGCGCGCGCACGCGCAGGCAGAAGTCGAGATCGTTGTGCGACACCGCGAACGATTCGTCCATGCCGCCTGCCTCGCGGTACACGTCGCGGCGCACCGCCGCGCACGCCGTCACCACCGCGGTAACGTCCTGCGCGGACGTCGCGCGGCCCGCGATGCCCGCGTGTCCGCGCCGGTAACCGAGGTACGGCCGGTCGGCGGTGCCGTTGAGGCCGAGCACCACGCCCGCGTGCTGGATGGTGTCGTCGGGGTAGAGGAGGAGTGCGCCGGCCACGCCCACGTCGGGTTGCAGCACGTGGCCCACGAGCAGCGCGAGCCAGTCCGCGTTCTCCACCTCGACGTCGTTGTTGAGCAGGACCACGATGTCGCCCCGCGCGTGCGCGACGCCGGCGTTGCATTCGGCCGCGTAGTTGAACGTCCCGGTATATGGAACGATCCGGCAGTTCGACTTGCGCCGCAGCTCGTCGAGGAACGCGATCGCATCCGGCTCGCTGCTGTCGTGGTCGACGATCACTATCTCGTACGCCGCGTAGCTGGTGCGCGACTCGATGCTCGTGATGCAGCGGCGCAGCAGCGCGGCCTCATCCTTGGTGGGGATCACGATCGACACGAGGGGCGGATCGCTCGGGATCGAATAGCGGATCCGCAGCCCCGTGCTCGATCGCGTGACGGTTCCCTCGAGGCCGCGGCGCGCCAGCATGTCCTCGGCTGCACGCTGTTGCGCCGCTTCGATGCCGGGCTTCTGGTTGACGCCGGCAGCGGTCGATCCGCGTCCGACCCTCCAGTGATAGAGCACGAAGGGCACGTGCACGATGCGCGCGGTACCGGCCGCCTCGGCGATGCGCAGCACGAAGTCCCAGTCCTGCACGCCGTCGAACTGCGAACGGAAGCCGCCGATGGCGCGCGCCGCCTCCGTCCGCGCCACGCAAAGATGCAGCACGTAGTTCGACGTGCGGATCCACTCCTCGTTCCAGTCGGGCTTCATGTGCGGCTGCGTCCTCGCCCCGTGCCCGTCCAGCATGTCCTCGTCGGTGTAGAGGAGCTGCGCATCGGGATGCGCATCGATCGCCTGCGCGATCCGCAGCAGCGCGGCCTCGTGCAGCAGGTCGTCGTGATCGAGGAAGGCGACGAAATCGCCGCGCGCCATCGCGAGCGCCCTGTTGAGCGCTGCAGAAATCCCCTCATTGCGCGGTTTCTCCTGCACCCGGATCCTCGCGTCGCTTCGCAGCCCGGCGAGGTATGCCTTCAGCGCGGCGCTGCGCGAACCGTCGTCGACGATGCACAGCTCCCAGTGCGGATAGATCTGGCCGCGAACGGAGTCGATCGCGGCGCGGAGATGATCGAGCTCGCTCTCGTAGGTGGGTATGAGCACCGAGATCGTGGGCTTGCGGCCGAGCCCGCTTGCCAGCGCGCGCATCCCGGCGCGGGCATCGTCGTCGAGGCGGTCGTAGCGGGCAATCCAGTCCGCGTAGCCGGCATGGAGGTCGGGGACGAGCGCATGCCGCTCGAGCACCGCCGTGAGGCGTCCTTCACGCAGCAGGCTCCCCATCCGGCGCACGATCCACAGCCAGCGGCCTGGATCGGTGCCTGCGTTGCGTGCGTGCCGGGCGAAGACGCGCAAGCCGGCCGACAGGTTGCGCATGGCGCTCATTGCGTGAGGTGCGGGGATCGGGACGTTACGACCATCGATTGTCGCATGCGTGTGCGGGGCTACGAGGGATGGAGTGCCCTTTCCGCTAGAATCGACGCTGCTGCGGCCTCGTGTCGCCGCGCACCGAACCACCCCCTCCCATGACCGCCAGCCCCGTCTTCGACCTTCGCGAGCCCTGGCGCAGCCTCTGGCGGGCCCGCGACCTCATCGTGCAGCTCACCGACCGCGACACGCGCAGCCGCTATCGCGGATCGGCCATGGGCATCTTCTGGTCGGCCGTGCATCCGCTGCTGATGCTCACGGTTTACACCGTCTTCTTCAGCGAGATCTTCCCCGGCAGGTGGACCGCAGGAGGCTCGCGCGGCGAATTCGCGCTGGTGCTGTTCATCGGGCTCCTCCTGCACGGATTCGTGGCCGAGTGCCTGGTGCGCGCGCCGGGACTCGTCGTCGAGCAGCCCAATCTCGTCAAGAAGATCGTGTTTCCGCTGGACGTGCTGCCGGTGGTGGCGATCGGCACCGCGCTCTTCCACCTCGTGATCGGGCTCGCAATCTGGTTCATCTTCCACCTCGCGATCGCCGGGCTGCCCCCCGTCACCGCCCTCTGGTTTCCGGTAGTGCTCGCGCCCCTGGTGCTGTTGACGCTCGGCGTGTGCTGGTTCGTCGCGGCCATCGGCGTCTACCTGCGCGACATCCGGCACGTCACACCCGTGGTCGCCGCAGTGCTGCTGTTCGCAAGCCCGGTCTTCTACCCCGTGAACGCGGTGAAGGCGCCGTATGACGTCATCGTCGCCATGAGTCCCCTCACGATCCCGATCGAGCAGGCCCGCGCGGTCCTGCTGTGGGGCCATGCGCCGCGCTGGGATCTCCTTGCCTTGTACGCGGTCGCCGCCTTCGCGGTCGCGTGGCTCGGGGCCGCTTGGTTCCGCGTCACGCGCAAGGGATTCGCGGATGTCCTCTAGCGTCGCCGCCGGCGATGCCGCCACCGTCGCGGCGCCTGCCGCACCGGCGTCGAAGCCGGCGGCGATCGCGGTGCGCGGCCTCGGCAAGCGCTACGAGATGTACGCCCGGCCGCATCATCGTCTCCTGCAGACGCTGTTCCGGGGACGCCGCAACTTCTTCCGCGAGTTCTGGGCATTGCGCCACGTGAGCTTCCAGATCGCGCGGGGCGAGACCGTGGGGATCGTGGGACGCAACGGGTCGGGCAAGTCGACGCTGTTCCAGCTCATCACGGGGACGCTCAATCCCACCGAGGGCGCGGTCGAGGTGCACGGCCGCATCGCGGCGCTGCTCGAGCTCGGCAGCGGGTTCAACCCCGAGTTCACCGGCCGCGAGAACGTGATGCTGAACAGCGCGATCCTCGGCATCTCGCGCAGCGAGATGCAGCGCGCCATGGCGAGCATCGAGGAGTTCGCGGGCATCGGCGACTTCATCGACCAGCCGGTGAAGCAGTACTCGAGCGGAATGATGGTGCGGCTTGCGTTCTCGGTGGCCATCCACGTGACGCCCGACATCCTGCTGGTCGACGAGACCCTCGCGGTGGGCGATGTCGCGTTCCAGAGCAAGTGCCTCGATCGCATCCGCCGCCTGCAGGAGGGCGGCACCGCGATCCTGCTCGTGAGTCACGCGCCCAGCACCATCATCGAGTTCTGCTCGCGCGCCGTGTATCTCGACCGGGGAGCGGTGGTCAACGTCGGTCCTTGCCGCGAAGTGCTCGAGCAGTACGCCAACGACCTCGTCACGCGTGAAGGCGGCATCGCGATCGGAGCGGCACCGGCCACCGAAGCGAGTCCCGGCGCATCGCCCACCATGACGGCCGCGCCCATCGCCGCTGTCGGTGCGCCTCCCGCGACCGAAATCACGGCGGTCCGCATCCTCGATGTCTCGCATGCGCCGACGGCGTGCGTGGCGCACGGCGACGTCGTGGACATTGCCGTCGACGTCGTGTTCCACCGTGCCAACGCGGCGCCGTGCCTCGGCATGGAGATCAAGACCACCGACGACATCGCGCTCTGGTCCGCGACGACGCAGTACCTGGGCCTGCGTCCGCGCCCCGCGGAAGCGGGCGAGCGGCGGCGCTACGTGTGGCGCATTCGCGCGAACTTCGGCGGCCAGCGGTACGTGGTCGCGCTCGGCATCGGCGACGTCGCCTCCGGCGAGTACCGCCGGCATTCGCGGCTTCACTACGCGGGTCACTTCGACGTGCTGCCGGAAGCCCGGCGCGGCACCGGCGTTCTCGAGCCGCGGGTCGAGTTCGTCGACGGCGGTGACGGTTGAAGCTGCCGGCCGCGCAATGACGGACTCGCGTGCTGCGCAACCACGGGCGGAAGGCCCGCCCCGGGTGGTGATCGGCGGCTGGTATGGCTCGGCCAACCTCGGCGACGAATTGTTGCTGAAGGTGATTGCAGGCTGGGTCCGCGAAGGCGGCGGCGTGCCCGTCGCCATCAGCACGCATCCGCCGCACACGCAGGCGACGATCGGCGTCGACGCGGTGGGCTTCGGCGACCTGCCCGCGATCGTCGAGGCGCTCGCCGACGCGGACCTCTTCGTGCTCGGCGGCGGCGGGCTCTTCCAGGATTACAACGAGTTCGATCGCGCGTCGCTCGCGCGCTTTCCCTGCTGGAACGTCTCGCAGTACGCGCAGTTCCTGTTCCTCGCCGATGAGATGGGACTGCCCACGCTCGCGCTCGCGCAGGGTGTGGGTCCCCTGCGCGGTCCCGAGGGTCGCGAGATCGCGGCGGACGTCTTCACGCGCGCACAGGGCGTTTCGGTGCGCGACCACGACTCGGCGCGCCTGCTGCGCGAGATCGGCGTGCAGCGCGAGCCGATCGTGGCACCCGATCCCGCGTGGTCGTGGCGGCGCGCGCCCACCGGACTCTCCCCGTTGCGCGAGCGCTATCCGCAGCTCGCGGGACGTCCGGTGCTCGCGATGATCCTGCGCGACTGGCCGTTCGATCCAGGATGGGAGGAGCGGTGCGCGGCGGCGCTGCGCGACGCCATTCCGGAAGGATGGGGCGTGCTCTGGCTCGACTTCCATCGTCCGCCCGATGCCGCGTCCACGGGCTTCAGCGAGATCGCGCGGCGCATGACGCAGCGTCTAGCCGGCGATCGCGCGCACGTCGTGTGGGAGGGCGCCACCGTCGACGAGGCCGCGGAACTGCTCGCGCAATGCGACGCGTGCGTGGCGATGCGATTGCACGGCGTGCTCCTCGCCATCGCAAACGGATTGCCGGTGGTCTCGATCGAGTACGACGGCAAGGTCGCGGCGCTTGGACGCGACCTAGGCCTTGCACGCGAGCAATGCATCGGGCTTGCCGATCTGGACGCGCGCCTCCCGGCCGCCATTGCGCGCGTGACGGCCAAGGTGCCGGGCAGCCTGGTTCCCGATTCCGTGGTCACCGAGCTCGGCGCGGGTGCGCTCGCGCATCGCGAGCTCCTGTGGCATCACCTGGCTCATGCGCGGCATGCGCGCGCCGGGGCCGACGCACCGGGGCGCGTGCGCTGGCTCGGGCAATGGCTAGAAGCGGCGCCAGCCGCGACGCCGCGAGTGACGGCCGCACTGACGCGGCGGTTGCGGCGCATCAGCGCGCGCGAGGCCTGACCGTGCCGGCACTTCGCGTCGACATCCTCAACATCAACTTCTTCGACTGGGAAGGCGTGCGCGCCTACAACGGCGGGGCCGAGCGCTACGTGCTCGACCTGGCGCGCCTCCTGTCCGCCTTCGGCATGCGGCCGCGCCTGCTGCAGAACGCGCGCGTGCCCTTCGAGCGCGAGGTCGAGGGCTTTCCGGTGGTCGGCATTGCAGCGGCCTCGCACTTCGATCTTGCGGCGATCTCGGCCGGCTTTGCGGAAGCCACGCGCGACGCGGCGCTCGTCATCGCTTCGCCGGTGGAGCTGGCGAGCCGGTTGGGCGATGGCCCCCCGGCGATCGGCATCAATCACGGCGTGTGGTGGGATCTGCCGGGTCATCGCTCCGCGCATCCGGAGCTCGCCGATCGAGAGCCGCTGTTCGCGGCGCTGCGCTCGCTTGCGGCTTGCGTCGCGGTCGACACCAACTTCATCAACTGGCTGCGCGCTTCGGGAGAAGCCGCGCCGCGCATCGAGTACATCCCCAACTACGTCGACCACGCGCGATTCCGCCCGGTGGCGAAGGACTTCGACGCGCCCCACCTCGGAGTGCTGTTTCCGCGCCGCCTGTGCGCGGAGCGCGGCTTCCACGAGGCCATGCGCGCGTTCGAGATGTTGTGGGCCGAAGGCGTGCCGTGCGACCTGCACCTGTGCGGCGGCGGCGCGCCGGCCGATGAGCGGCTTGCCCGCGAATTCGTCGAGCGCCATCCGGGACGCGCCCGCTGGAGCGAGGCCGCACCCGCGGACATGCCGGCGATGTACGCGGCAAGCCACGTCGTGATCGTTCCGACGCTGTTCTCGGAGGGCACGTCGTTGTCGTGCCTCGAAGCGATGGCCACGAACAACGGCGTGGTCGCGACGCACGTCGGCGGGCTGCCTGATCTCGTCCTCGACGAAGTGAACGGATTGCTGGTGGCGCCGGGCGCGGAGGCGCTGGCCGCGGCCGTGCGCAGGCTCGTGCGTGACAGGCAGTTCCTTGCGTCGATCGCCGCCCGTGCGCTGGATGTGGCCGCGACGTTCGGGCTGCGGCGATGGCAGGAGCGCTGGACTGCAGTGCTCGGCGACGTGCTGCCGGCGTTGCGTCCGTCGATCGAGCGGTGGAAAGGGGACCTCCTGCCGGAGCCCGCGCGACAGCTGCCGCAGGCGGATGCGCTGGAACGCGAGCTCCGGGCTGCAAGGGTCACGTTGCAGGACGCGGACGCGCGCTTGCGCATTGCCATGAGCGAGCGCGAGGGCGCGTATCGCGCCGCTGCGGCGGCCACGTTCGATCGGGATGCCGCGCGAGTGGAAGAGCGCCGGGCGCGTGCCGAGCGCGACGCGGCAGTGCAGCGCCTGCATGCGGGAACGATCGAGCGCGACGCGGCGATCGAGCGTGCGTCGGATGCGGACGCGCGCGAGCGTGCAACACGCGAGAGCCTGCAAGCCGCGGAGAGCGAGCTCGCGCACCTGCGCGCGCGGATGGAGGCGCTGGTCGCGAGCCGTGGCGTGCGATGGCTGCGCGCCCTCGATCGGGATGGACGCTTCCTCCTGCCGCTCATCGAGCTTCGCGCCGACCGCAACTCCACTCCCGCGCAGGTGGAGGCGGCCGCTGCAGTGCCGTCCGGGAACGCTGCACCTCAAGCAAGGCCCGAGAACGCGCCACCCGAAGCCACGCCCGAGGACGCGATTGCCAAGCCTCGCCCGATGCGCGCCGAGTGCTGCGGCCTCGCCGGCGGCCTCGTGAGCGTCGTCCTGCCGGTCTACAACGGCGCCGACATGGTGGGGGACTCGATCAGGTCCGTGCTCGCGCAGACGCACCAGGACCTCGAGCTGATCGTGATCGACGACGGCTCCACCGATGCGCTGCCCGCCGTGCTCGCGGAGTTCGCGGCCGATGCGCGCATGCGTGTCGTGCATCAGCCCAACGGTGGCCTTCCGCGCGCGCTCAGCAACGGCTTCGCTCTCGCACGCGGCGAGTTCTGGACGTGGACGTCGGCCGACAACCTGATGGCGCCTCGCCAGCTCGAACTGATGGTCGCGCGCCTCGCGTCCGCGCCCGAGATCGGGATGGTCTACGCCGACTACTGGTTGATCGACGAGCGCGGCAATCCGCTTGCCAATCCACATTGGCGGGGACACAACAGGCCCGATCCCTCCTCGGGTGCGGTACGGCTGCCGCGCACCACGGAGCGCCTCAATGCCCTGCCCGACAATTTCATCGGGCCGTGCTTCCTGTACCGGGGCTGGGTCGGCCGCATCCTGGGCGCCTACGACGGGCAGCAGGGCGTGGAGGACTACGACTACTGGATGCGCGTCAACGGGTTCTTCCGGGTGGCGCATCTGGGCAAGGACGATCTCCTCTACTGGTATCGCGTGCACGGCAAGACGTTGAGCGCGCGTGCCGACGAGGAGCGCATCCCGCAGAAAATCGAGCGGCTGATGGCCACCGAGAAGGATCGCGCGCACTGGCGCAATCTGCCGCTCGCGGTGCATCTCGACCGCGACCTTGCGCCGTGGCATGCGACGCATGCGATTGCGGCGGAGGTGAGCGAGTTCGACGACGTGTCGCAATTGCCCGCGACGTCCGCCGGACCGGCCGTCGTCGTCGCTAGCGTGCGCCATGCCGCGTCGCTCGCGGCGGTGGATGCAATCGGCGAAGCCGTTCCGCTGGTGATCGTGGTCGAGAGCGGCGCGGACGTCGCGAACGCGGCGCTAGCCGTACTAAGCCGCCCTCACGTGCTCGTGGCGGTGCACGACGCCGCCGACGCGCAGCGTGTCGAGGCGCTCACGACTGCGCCCTTGGTAGATGCGG
>CAZIZD010000047.1:0-6619 GCA_964543615.1 uncultured Alcaligenaceae bacterium
GCGATCCCGGCCCCTGCCGTCCCATGAAGTTGCGGTTGGAGGTGGAGGCGCAACGCTCGCCGGGACCGACCCGATCGCCGTTGGTGCCGAGGCACATCGAGCATCCGGCAAAGCGCCACTCGAACCCCGCGTCGCGGAAGATGCGGTCGAGCCCTTCGCGCTCGGCCTGCGCCTTGACGAGCCCGGAGCCCGGCACCACCCACGCCGTCACCCCGCTCGCCACGCGGCGCCCTTCGACGACGCGCGCGGCGCTGCGCAGGTCCTCGATGCGCGAATTCGTGCAGGACCCGATGAACACGTGATTCACCGCCACTTCCGAAAGCGGCGTGCCCGGCGCGAGTCCCATGTAATCGAGCGCGCGCTGCATCGATGTCCGGCGCTCAGCATCGCTTGCGCTGGCGGGATCGGGAACGCGGGCCCCGATGGGCAGCGCATCCTCGGGACTGTTGCCCCAGGTGACCATGGGCTCGAGCTCCGCCGCGTCGAGAGTCACCTCGCGATCGAAGCGCGCCTCTTCGTCCGTGCGCAGGTCGCGCCATGCCGCAACGGCGCGCTCCCACGCTTCTCCCTGCGGCGAGAAGGGCCGGTCGCGCAGGTATGCGAAGGTGGTCTCGTCGGGCGCGATCATGCCGGCCCGAGCGCCGGCCTCGATCGACATGTTGCACAGCGTGAAGCGGCCCTCCATCGAGAGGGCGCGCACCGCGCTCCCCGCATACTCGATCACATGACCCGCCGCACCTGCCGCGCCGATCTTCGCGATGATCGCGAGGATCACGTCCTTGGCGGAGACGCCGGGCGGCAGCGCGCCTTCGACGCCGACACGCAGGGTCTTCGGCCGGCGCTGCCACAAGGTCTGCGTCGCGAGGACGTGGGCCACTTCCGATGCGCCGATGCCGAAGGCGAGCGCGCCGACCGCGCCGTGGGTCGACGTGTGGCTGTCGCCGCACACCAGGAGCATGCCGGGCTGCGAGAGTCCCTGCTCCGGCGCCACGACGTGGACGATGCCCTGGCGCGCGTCTTCGACGCCGAAGAATGCGATGCCCGCGGCCCTGGTGTCGTCGGCAAGTGCGATGGCCATGCGCGCGGCCTCGGGATCGCGCACGTCCGCGAGATCGCGGCTGTCGGTGGGGATGAAGTGGTCGGGGGTGGCGAACGCGCGCGCGGGAGCGCGTGGCACGAGGCCGCGCGGGCGCAGCATCGCGAAGGCGGGCGCCGACCCGTCCTGCAGCAGATGGCGGTCGACGTACAGGAGCGTCCGGCCGTCGTCGCGCTGGTGGACGACGTGCCGGTCCCAGATCTTGGCGAACAGGGTGCGCGGCACGGGTGACATCGTCGACATGGTGAGGGGCGATCCTAGCCGGGCCGCATTGAACTGCAAGCACAATTTCGGCATAGTCGGATTGATGAAAGCTCATATCTAACCCCGAATCCATGCTGCGCCGCCTGCCGCCCCTCAACGCCGTCCGCGCGTTCGAAGCCGTTGCCCGCAACGGCAGCGTGACGCGCGCCGCGCACGAGCTGTCGGTCACGCAGGGGGCGGTGAGCCGGCACGTGAGCGCCCTCGAGCAATGGCTCGGCGCAAAGCTCTTCGTGCGGACGCAGCGCGGGGTCACGCTCACGCCGCAGGGCGCGGCGTACTTCCGCGCGCTGCGGGGGGCCCTCGACCAGATCGATCACGCAACGCGCCAGCTGCAGCAAAGTCCCGACGAGAGCCTGCTGCGTCTCAAGCTCCCGCCCACGTTCGCCATCCGCTGGCTGGTGCCCAGGCTCGCGCGATTCCACGCGATGCACCCGCGCATCGACGTCCAGATCACGACGTCGCACGAGCGCGCGGACTTCGATCGCGAGGACATCGATGCGTGCATCCACTCGGAGCGCGAGCTGCCGCCGGGTCCGGGCTTCCGCCGTCTCGTGGGCGAGGTGCTCGTGCCGGTTTGCAGCCCGCGCCTGCTCGCGCGCGGGGCGCCCCTTGCGGAGCCCGCGGACCTCGCGGGTCAGGTCCTCCTGTGCTCGCTCAATCGACCCGACGACTGGCCGGTCTGGCTCGACGCCGTGGGGGCGCCGCAGATCGACGGCAACAGCGGACTCAAGTTCGAGAACGCAGCGCTCGCCTACCAGGCGGCGATCGACGAGCTCGGGGTGATGATCGCCCAGCGCGCACTGGTGCAGGACGATCTTGCGGCCGGCCGCCTGGTGGCCCCCATCCCAAGACCGGTTCGCACGCCGGGCGGCTACTACCTGGCCTATCCCCCCTACCGTCCGCGGAGCGCACGCGTGGCGGCCTTCGAGGAGTGGATCGTGGCGGAGGCGCAGGCCGCGGAAGCGGCGTGACCGGCGCGCGGGACGCCGCTCCGCGCATAGCGCCGATCAGGCCTGCAGGTGGCGGTCGAGGAAGCGCTCCATCGCCTCGTAGAACTCGAAGCGGTTCTCCTCGTTGCGAAAGCCGTGGCCCTCGTTGTCCTTCACGATGTACTCGACCTCGACGCCGCGCTTGCGCATGGCCTCGACCATCTGGTCGCTCTCGCTCTTCACCACGCGCGGGTCCTTGGCCCCCTGCGCGATGAGGAGCGGCGCCGTAATCCTGTCCGCGCTGAACACGGGTGAGGCCGCGCGCAGCATCGCCTCGTCCTTCTCCATGTCGCCGACCATTTCCTGCAGCATCGCGAGCATGGGCTTCCAGTACGGCGGGATCGCCTTCATGAAGGTCATGAGATTGGACACGCCCACGTAGTCGATACCGCAGGCGTACAGTTCGGGCGTGAAGGCGAGGCCCGCGAGGGTGGCGTAACCGCCGTAGCTTCCGCCGTAGATCGCCACGCGCGCAGGATCGGCGATGCCTTGCGCGACGAGCCAGTTCACGCCATCGCTCACGTCGTCCTGCATCTTGCGGCCCCATTCGCGGAACGACGCTTCCCAGAACGCGCGGCCGTAGCCGGTCGAGCCCCGGAAGTTGACCTGCAACACCGCGTAACCGCGATTGGCCAGGAACTGCACCTCGGGGTTGTAGCCCCACACGTCGCGATGCCACGGTCCACCGTGCACGTTGACGACGACCGGCAGGTTGCGCGGTGCGGCATCCTTCGGCAGCGTGAGGTAGCCGTGGATCGTGAGGCCGTCGCGCGACGCGTACTCGATGGGCTTCATCGGCGCGAGTTCGGCCTCGGGCAGCCAGGGCGCCACGTCCGCGAGCAGCGTGAGCGAGCGCGTGGTCCTGTCGTAGAGGTAGCGCTTGCCCGGCGTGCGGTCGCTCGTGGCCGCCACGACGAACTTGTTCTCGTCGCGATCGTGCGACGTGAACGTGATTTCGTAGCCGGGCAGCTTGCCCGCCACGTCGGCGAACATGTCTTCCGTCTGCGCGTCGAAGAACTTGCGCTGCGTCTTCCACGTGGTCCATCGCGCGGTGGTGAGCACGCGGCGCTTGTGCGAGTACGTGAGACCGTCGACGTCGGCCGCAGGACTCTCCGCAAGCAGCGCGCCTTCCTTCGCGGTGACGGGATCGAACTCGAAGATCGCGCTCTTGTCGCGCCCGCGATTGGACGCGACGAAGATCCGCCGGTTGTCGAACGTGAAGAAGAGCGGCGACACTGATTCCTTGAACGAGGTCGTGACGATGGTGCGGAACGGCTCGTCCTCGGTGTCGCGATACAGGAGCGAGGTCTCGACACCGTCGGTCGTCGTGGCCACGCGCAGCCGGCCCTCGTGATCGGTGCCCCAGCTCACGATGTTGCCGGGGTTCTCGGCGATCAGCGTTTCCTTGCCGGTCGCAAGATCCACGCGGAACACGTCGAACACCGACGCGTCGCGCCGGTTGTGCGACAGGATGAGGTGCGCGTCGTCGTCCTCGAGGATGTCGACCACGTCGGCCTTCACGTGCTCGCCGGGCGTGAGGTCGCGCGCGTCACCCCCGGTGCGATCGACCGTGACGACGTGGAAGTTCTCGTCGCCGCCCGCGTCCTTCACGTAGACGATGCGCTCGCCCTTCCAGAAGTAGCCCCCGATGTCGCGCGCCGTTTCCGACGTGACGCGCACCGGCTCGCCGCCTTCGAGAGGCCGGACGAACACGTTGAGGCGCCGCTCGTACGGTGCGAGCCAGGCGAGATAGCGTCCGTCGGGCGACACCTGGAAGGCGGTCTCGCTGGGGTTGCGGAAGAAGTCGCGCAGGGGGATGCGGGGCACGGGAGATCCTCTCGTAAGACGGAATGGCTTAGATGGGTACCGCGCCGACGCATTGCAAGCGGCGCATGCGGCCCGGGGCGCTCCCGGTAGGTGCGCTATCCTCTGCCGCCATGGCCATCGTCGCGGTCTTCAACCAGAAGGGCGGCGTCGGGAAGACGACCACCGCCCTCAACCTCCTCGCGTCGATCGCATCGCGCAAGGCGCGCCCGCTCGCCATCGACCTCGATCCGCAGTGCCACCTGACCCACATCTTCGGCGTGCACCCGCGCAGCGCCGACGACACGATCTTCGGCTTCTTCATGCGGCAGCGACCACTGGACGAGGTCGCGCAGATCACGAAGAGCGGCGTCATCATGCTGCCGGCGCATCTCGAACTCGCCAAGCTCGACTCGCTGCTCGGGAAGGGTGTGAACGTCGTCACGCGGCTGCGCCTCGCCCTGCATGCCCCCGGTGCGACGCCAGGCCCGGTGGTCATCGACTGCTGCCCGCTTCTGAACGTGCTGTCGCTCAACGCCATCTTCGCGGCCGACCTCGTGCTCGTCCCGGTGTCGGCGGACTTCCTCTCGCTCAAGGGGGCGGAGCAGGTCGAGCGCGCCCTCAATGCGCTCGAGCCCGTCTTCAAGCGGCGGCTGCCGCGACGCTATGTCCTGACCCGCTACGACGCGCGCAGGCGGATGACGGGCGAGGTGGAGTCGCGGATGCGCGACGTGCTGCGCGAGGACGAGATCTGCAGGACGGTGATCCGGGAGAACGTGAAGCTCGCGGAAAGTCCGTCGGTGGGCCTCGACGTGTTTCGCCACGCGCCCGGAAGCCGCGGCGCGCAGGATTACGACGCGTTGTACGACGAGTTACTGGGTGCCGGCCTTGTGTAGCGCGACGGAGGCTCCGGCGCTGATGAGACCGATGACGCTGTCGACATCGAGCGGCTCGAAGCGGCGCGGCACGCCCTGCTCCTGGCACTCGACGATGACGCAATGCTGATACATCTGGCGCAGCCGGCGCTCGGCATCGTCCTGCGTGGCCGCCATGATGAGAATGTTGTCGACGCGCTGGCCATGCCTGGTCCGGATATTGAATCCGTAGCGAATCATGGCGCCTCCCATAGTTGAATCAGTGAGTTGGATGCGACAGCTCTAGCGTTGGGAACGATACCGCATGCAAATATCATTCCGCACCGTCGAATTGTGCCGATGAGCGCAGAGGGCGATCCCGCAAACCGCGTCTTGCCGGCCGAGTCGTTCGACGTCATTCGAGGTGCATTGGTCCATATGTCGATAGTGGGCGCTAACCAACTTATCGGCCTGTACCCGCTTGCCGGCGGCGTGTCCTCCGACATCTATCGGGCGCAACTGCCGCAGGGCGTCGTCTGCGTGAAGCGCGCCCTGCCCCGGCTCAAGGTCGCGGCCGAGTGGAAGGTGCCGGTCGACCGCAACCGCTATGAGGTGGAGTGGCTGCGCGTGGCGGGCGCGATCGTGCCGGCGGCGGTTCCGCGGCTGCTGGGCGAGGATCGCGCCGCGGGGGCGTTCGCGATGGAGTGGCTGGACCCTGCGCAGTATCCCGTGTGGAAAACGCTGCTGCTCGACGGGCGCGTCGATGCGGGGCAGGCGGCCCAGGTGGGCGACGTCTTCGGCCGCATCCACGCGGCAACGGCCGATCGCGCCGACGTCGCCGCGCGCTTCGCCACCGATGCGCTGTTCCACGCGATCCGTCTCGATCCGTATCTCGTGACCGCCGCGCACGCGAATCCCGATGTCGCCGGCGCGCTGCACGAGCTGGTGCGCGTGACCGCATCGACGCGGCGGGTGCTCGTGCACGGCGACGCAAGCCCCAAGAACATCCTGATGGGACCGCAGGGTCCGGTGGTGCTCGACGCCGAATGTGCGTGGTACGGCGATCCTGCGTTCGATCTCGCCTTCCTGCTCAATCATCTCGTCCTCAAGGCGGCGCTGCGGCCGCGCGATGGCCTGGCATTGCGGGCCGCGGGCGAAGCGCTCCTCCGCGCGTATCGCGATCACGTGCAATGGGAGCCGTGGGAGAGCCTCGAGGCGCGCGCGGCGGCCTTGCTGCCCGGCCTGATGCTTGCCCGTGTCGACGGAAAGTCGCCGGTCGAATATCTTGTCGGCCATCCGGCGGCGCCCTACGTTCGAAGCTTTGCGCGCGAGCGACTGCGCTCGCCGGTCCGATCCCTCTCCGAGCTGCTCGACGACTTCGCCCCATGACCCCGTCGACCATCACCCGCGTGCACGGGCGGCGCGTGTTCGATTCGCGCGGCCGCCCCACCGTCGAGGCGGAGATCCGCCTCGCGAGCGGCGTGGTGGGACGCGGCATCGCGCCGGCGGGCGCATCGCGCGGCACGCGCGAGGCCGTCGACCTGCGTGACGGCGGCACGCGCCTCGGCGGACACGACGTGGCGCAGGCCATCGCCAACGTGCGCGGCCCGATC
>CAZIZD010000047.1:6629-11753 GCA_964543615.1 uncultured Alcaligenaceae bacterium
CGCGCGCAATCTTCGGCATGGACGCGCTCGAGCAGGCCGAGATCGACGCGAAGATCATCGAGCTCGACGGCACGCCCAACTTCGGGAAGCTCGGCGGCAACGCGGCGGTCGCGGTGTCACTCGCGGTGGCGCAGGCGGGCGCACTTGCCTTCGACATGCCGCTGTATCAGTACCTCGCCGACGACGGTCCGGTCTCGCTGCCGATGCCCGAGGTGCAGATCTTCGGCGGCGGCGCGCACGCGGGCCGTCGCATCGACATCCAGGACTTGATGGTCATGCCCATGGGCGCGTGGACGTTCGACGACGCGATCACGATGGTGGCCGAGATCTATCGCGCGGCCGGCACGCTCATGCAGGAGGCGGGCAAGCTCGCGGGCGTCGCCGACGAGGGTGGCTGGTGGCCGCAATTCGCGAGCAACGAGGAGGCGCTCGAGATGACGATGCGCGCGATCGAGCGCGCAGGTTGCCATCCGGGGAGCGATGCGGCGATCTCGCTCGACATCGCAGCCTCGGAGTTCGGACGCGAGGGCCGCTACAAGCTGGCACTCGACCAGCGCGAGCTCGACAGCGACGGCATGTCGGAGATGCTCCTCGACTGGATCGAGCGGTTCCCGATCGTGTCCATCGAGGACCCGCTGGCCGAGGACGACACCGAGGCCTGGACCGCGTTCACGCGCGCGGCGAGGCATCGCGTGCAGGTCATCGGCGACGACCTCCTCGTGACCAATGCGCAGCGCATCGAGGAAGCCGCGACGAACGGCTGGTGCAACGCGGTGCTGATCAAGGTGAACCAGGCCGGGACGCTCACCCAGGCACGCGCCGCCCTCGACGCCGCCAAGGCCGCGGGCTTCGGGACGATCGTGTCGGCGCGCTCCGGCGAGTCGGAGGACACGACCATCTCGCACCTTGCCGTCGGCTGGAACGCGGGGCAGCTCAAGGTCGGGTCGTTCGCGCGCAGCGAGCGCCTCGCCAAGTGGAACGAGGTGCTGCGCATCGAGGATTCGATGGGCGGCGACGCGCGGTTCGCCGGCGTTGCGGCCCTCCCGCCCCGCAAATAGGGTCAGGTTCAAAGCCCGCCGCATCCCGTCCACCTCGCGGGATAGTTTGAACCTGACCCTATTTCAGCAGGAAATCCGCGAGCTCGACGAACCCCGCCCCCGCCTCGCGCGTGGTGACGTACGCGGGCGGCGTGACGATCCGGTCGAGGAACGGCGTCACGTTGGCCACACCCACGGCATTCGGAAAGTACGCGAACATCGGCGCGTCGTTGGGCGAATCGCCCGCGAACACGTAGCGGTCGCGCTCCGCATCGAGGTCGGTGGCGAACACTTCGGCAAAGAGCCGCTTCGTCATCGTGAGCTTGTCGTACTCGCCGAACCAGCCGTTGACGTGGATCGAGCTCACCTTGGCGGTCATGCCCTCGGCCTGCATCAGCGACACGATGAGGTCGATCGCCGCGCGCGGCAGCGGCGCTACGTCCTCGCAAAAGTCGATGGCGAGGTCGCTCTCGCGGTAGTGCTGGTCCGACGCGAGCGCAGCGCCGGGCACCGCGGCCAGGATCTTCTCGCCGATCGCGTGCAGGCGCCGCCGATGCTCGATGCGATCCTGCTCCCCGACCATGTAGCGCTTCACGAGCTTGCGCGACACCGCGTCGTGGCGCATGTAGCACGCGCCGTTCTCGCCCACCACCGCGTCGACCGGCCACATGCGCGCGATGTGATCGCACCAGCCTGCGGGCCGACCCGTGATCGGTATCACGCGCTTGCCGGCAGCGCGCAGGCGCGCCAGCGCGTTGTATGCCTCGGACGTGAGCTGCCCGTGCGTGGTGATCGTGTCGTCGATGTCCGCGAGCACGCCGCGGATGCCGCGCCGCACCTCGTCCGGCATGGAAGCGAGCGGCTGCATGGTCATCCCGCCTACGGCGCCGGCGGCGGCGCGAGCCACTTGTGGACCGGCGGCCCTTGCCATCGCGCGATCGCGTCGAAGACGTCGTCGACACGCGTCACGATCTCGACCATCGTGCGATGCTCGGGCTTGAGGAACCCATCGGCCACGCCCCGATCGACTTGCGCGAGGAAGCCGTCGAAGTAGCCTTCGACGTTGACCATCACGAGCGGCTTGACGTGAATGCCGAGCTGGTCCCACGTCGCCATCTCGCAGAACTCGTCGAAGGTGCCGAAGCCGCCGGGCAGCGCGACGAACGCATCGGACAGCGCGGCCATGCGCGCCTTGCGCTCGTGCATCGTGGGCAGCACGATGAGCTCGGTGAGCCCCGGATGACCCACCTCGCGCACCATGAGCTGCTCGGTGATGATGCCGGTCACGTGTCCGCCGGCGGCGAGCGCGGCTTCGGCGGCGATCTTCATGAGGCCCACGCTGCCCCCGCCGTAGACGAGCGTCGTGCCGCGCGCGGCGAGCGCGCGGCCGAAGTCCGCGGCGGCCCGCGCATACGCGGGACGCGTGCCGGCGTTGGAGCCGCAGAACAGGCAGATCGCTTTCACGCGAGATACTCCGCTACCGCGTCGCGCTGCGCTTGCGTCATAGGCAGTCCGCACTTGGTGCGCCGCCACAGCACGTCCTCGGCCGTGACCGCCCACTCCTCGCGCACGAGGTAGTCCACCTCGCGCTGCGTGAGGCCCGCGCCGAAGTCGCGTCCCAAGTCCGCCGTCGTCCTTGCATCTTCCAGTATGCGCGTGGCACGCGAGCCGTGACGATGCGCGAGCGCGCCGACGATCGAGCCATCGATCCCCGGATACCTGCGGCGCAGCTCCGCGACCCACGCTTCGAAGTTCGCGCCAGCGATGTCTCCGCCGGGCAGCGGCGCATCGGCGGTCCACGGACCCTTCATGCCGGGGAAGTACGGAGCCAATTCGCGCAGCGCGTGCTCCGCGAGCTTGCGATACGTGGTGATCTTGCCCCCGAAGGACGAGAGCACCGGCGCGCCACCGTCGGCGTCGACCTTGAGCACGTAGTCGCGCGTCACCGCGGAAGGGTCGGAGGCGCCGTCGTCGTAGAGCGGGCGCACGCCGCTGTACGTCCACACGATGTCGGCGCGCGACAGCGGCCGCTCGAGGTACACGTTGGCGAGGTCGAGGAGATACTGGACTTCGTCGTCGGAGATGTGCGGATGCAGGAAAGCATCCACCGGAATGTCCGTGGTGCCGATGAGCGAATAGCGGTCCTGCCACGGAATGACGAAGACGATGCGGTTGTCGGCGTTCTGCAGGATGTACGCATGGGCCTCGTCGTGCACGCGCGGCACCACGATGTGGCTGCCCTTGACGTGGCGCACGTTGCCCTCGCCGGGCTTGGGGGATCGCACGAGGTCCAGGACTTCCTTGACCCAGGGACCCGCGGTGTTGACGAGAACGCGCGCGCTCACCTCCTCCCGCGCTCCGCGCGAGGCGAGCGTGGCCTTCCACAAGCCGTTCTCGCGCACGGCGCCGACGAGCTTCGTGCGCGTGCGCACGTGGGCGCCGCGCTCCTTCGCGTCGAGCGCGTTGACCAGCACGAGGCGCGCGTCGTCCACCTGCGCGTCGGAGTAGACGAAGCCCTTGCGGAAGCGGTGCTTCAGTCCCGCGGACCACTTGCTGCTCACGAGGTCGACGCCGTACGAGCCGGGCAGCGTCTTGCGCCCGCCCAGATGGTCGTACATGAAGAGGCCCACGCGGATCATCCACGCGGGCCGCAGGTGGGGCTCGTGCGGCAGCACGAACGAGAGCGGATGCACGAGATGCGGCGCGATGCGCAGCACGACCTCGCGCTCGGCGAGCGCCTCGGCCACCAGTCGGAACTCGTAGTACTCGAGGTAGCGCAGCCCGCCGTGGATCAGCTTGGTGCTCCACTGCGACGTTGCCGACGCGATGTCGTCCTGCTCGACGAGCAGCACCGACAGGCCGCGACCCGCGGCGTCGCGCGCGATGCCGGCGCCATTGATGCCGCCCCCGATGACGAGGAGGTCGTAGACGGTGCTCATGGGGAGCGCGATTCTACCCGAGCCTACTACTCGAACCGGACCACCTCGCAGTTGGCGAAGGACTTGCCCGTCAGGTAGCGAAGAAAGGTGCCGTGTCCCACGACGGCGATGGTGCGCTCCTGACGCGCGCGCAGCGACTCGCGAAACGCGGCCACGCGCGCGTGCACGGCCGCATCCGGCTCGACGCAGATCCCGCGCTCGTCGGGTTCGCCTTCGGCGTGCCACCACACGTCCGGCACGTGCGCGAAGTTGAGCCTCGCGAACTCCGCGGCGAGCTCGGCCGGCCGCCGGCCTACGTCGCAGCTGTTCTCCACGCGCTCGCGCAGCAGCGGCACCACCTCCACGGACGGCGATGCGGGATGTCCCTCGAACAATCCCAGCGCCGTCTCGATGGCCCGCGTGAGCGGCGACACCAGCACGAGCTCGACCGGATGCGCGGTGAGCGCAGCGCGCGCTTCCCGCACCTGCTCGCGGCCGCGCGCGCTCAACCGTGCATCCCAATGCATCGGATCGACGGGGCTGGCCGCCCACGCGGCGTTGAAGGTGGACTCGCCGTGGCGAATGCAAAGGATGGTGGTTTCGGCCATGCGTTCTATCATCCGGGTGTGGCGCTCAAATCGACGATCTTCAAGGCGGACCTGTCCATCGCGGACATCGACCGCGGCTATTATCGGGATCACGTCGTCCGTCTCGCCCAGCATCCTTCCGAGACGCACGAACGCATGATGGTAAGGCTTCTCGCCTTCGCATTGTTCGCGGACGATGCGCTCGAGTTCGGGCGGGGCTTGAGCACCGAGGACGAGCCCGACCTCTGGCTTCGCGATCCCACGGGATCGATCGCGCAATGGATCGAGGTCGGACTCCCCGCCGAGCGGGAGCTGCGCAAGGCCTGCGGCCGGGCGCGCGAGGTCCACGTCCTCGCCTACGGTGGGCGCGCGGTGGACGTGTGGTGGGGCGACGTGCGCGAGAAGCTCGAGCGCCAGCCCACGCTCGCCGTGCGCGAGGTGCCCCTCGAGGCGACCCTCGAACTCGCGAAGCTCGCCGACCGCTCGATGCGTCTGCAGATCACGATCCAGGAGGGTCACGTGCTGGTCGCCGACGGTGCGCGGTCCGTCGCCGTGGAGCTGCGCGAGCGCAAGGCGGCTGCG
>CAZIZD010000047.1:11763-16602 GCA_964543615.1 uncultured Alcaligenaceae bacterium
CCTCCCGCCCTCGCACCCGGACTCGCTGCCATGCACCTCCTCCCCGAAGTCGCCGCGCTCGACCCCGACATGCGCCGCTGGCGCCACCACATCCACGCGCATCCCGAGACCGCGTTCGAGGAGAAGGCCACCGCCGCCTTCGTCGCGGACAAGCTGCGCGAGTTCGGACTCGAGGTGCACACCGGGCTTGCGGGCACCGGGGTCGTCGGCGTGCTGAAGCACGGCCACGGCCACGACGCCATCGGCATGCGCGCCGACCTCGACGCGCTGCACATCCTCGAGAAATCGGGCGTCGCGCACGCCTCCACGCACGAGGGCAAGATGCACGCGTGCGGCCACGACGGCCATACCACCATGCTCCTGGGCGCGGCGCGTGCGATGGCGCAGCGCAAGCGCTTCGACGGGACCGCGTACTTCATCTTCCAGCCGGCGGAGGAGAACGAAGGCGGCGGCCGCGTCATGGTGCAGGAGGGCCTCTTCGACCGCTTTCCCATGAAGGCCGTGTACGGCATGCACAACTGGCCAGAGCTCCCGGTTGGCAAGATCGCGCTGCGCGAGGGCCCGCTGATGGGCGCCTACGACATCTTCGAGATCGTCGCGCAGGGCCGCGGCGCGCACGCGGCCATGCCGCATCTCGGGCGCGATCCGATGCCGTTCGCCGCGCACGTCATCAACGCGCTGCAGACGATCGTCGCGCGCAACATCCATCCGCTGGAGGCGGGCGTGGTCAGCGTCACGCAGGTGCACGGCGGCGACACGTGGAACGTGATCCCGCAGGAGGTCGTGCTGCGCGGCACGGCGCGCTCGTTCCGCCCCGACGTGCAGGACCTGATCGAGCGGCGCATCGGCGAGATCGTCACGGGACTCGCGTCGACGTTCGACATGACCGCCACGCTGCGCTACGAGCGGCGCTATCCGGCCACGATCAACACGGCCACGGAGACCGCGCATGCGCTCGCGGCCGCGAGCGCGGTGGTGGGCGCGGGCGGCGTCGACACCAATCCGACGCCGTCGATGGGTTCCGAGGACTTTGCGTTCATGCTGCAGGAGAAGCCCGGCTGCTACATCTGGCTCGGCGGCGGACGCGGCGCGGGCACGCCCAACCTGCACAACCCGCATTACGACTTCAACGACGAGGCGCTCGCGATCGGCGCGTCTTATTGGGTGACACTTGCGGAGGCGCAGCTGCCGATGCGCGCGAGCGTGCGGGCGGTGGCGTAAGACGCGCGGCGCTAGCGCACCTCTTCGACGCCGAGCAGGCAGTCCTTGCCGTTCTCGCGCTTGAAGGTGGCCTTGATCCGCAACGGCGGACTCGCAGGTGCACTCCCCGCGACCTTTGCCTGTTCCACCGCGTCGAAGGTCACCTCGTCCTCCTCGCGCTGCGCGACGCGCAGGAGCTCGACCTTGCGCTGCGCGAAGTCCTGCCCGGCTTTTTCGAGCAGCGACCGGGTGAACGCGCCCGAATGGATCTTGCGCGTGTCCTCGCACAACGCCGCGAGGTAACGGTCGATCCGGCCGTCGCGCAGGTCGAGGAACGCGTTGCGCGCGGCGCCGTCGAGCGCGCCCGATCGTACGGCATCGCGCGCTGCCGCCGCAGCCTTGGCTTCGCGCTGGGTGCGCTCCTCGTCGTCGCGTGCCTTGAGCGCGGCCGTCGCCGCATTGAGCTCGCCGGCGCAACGCGCGGGAGCATCGGGGCACAGCGCCTCGGCCTTCTGCATGCAGTCACGCTCCGACTTGGCCGCGTTGTAATCGCGCCCGCGCTGCGCCGATTCGAGCGCGATGCACGCGCGAACGTAGGCCTCGTCCGTCGGCAGCGGCTCGGCGAGCGGCGCAAGCTCGACGCGAACCCTGCGCACCCGGTCCGGGCCGCGAATGCCCTTCTCGAGCTCCTTGCCCGGCCGCCACCAGTTGACGTCGACCTTCTGCCCGCGCTGGGAGGGCGCGATGCGCATTCGCAGCGACTTGCCGTCGGCCAGCAGGTTGTTGGGCGTCGACAGCGGGACGAACGGGACCAGCGGCTCGATCAACTGAAGATGGATGTCCGCGTGCGACTGGTTATCGATGACGAGATGCGTGCCCTGCGCGCTGACGCGGACGTCTTCGTTGGGCTTGGGGGCGCAGCCCGCCGCCAACAGTGCCGCGGCGACGAGTGGAATCCATGGCCGGATCATGGCCGAGTTCGTATGCAAGCCGCGTGCCGCTGCGCGGCGTCACCCGTATCGTGCGTCAGAACGGCGCCGCGCCCGACCTGCGGTCGACGACCTTGGCGTTGAGCTCGCAGTGGGTTTGCGTGAGGTTCCCCGTGCTCGGCACGACGTTGTCGCGATTGACGCCGATGCCGAAGCGGTAGGTACGGCCCGGCTGCATCACGAACACCGTGTTCGGTGCAACGCTGCTCCACTGCCCCGGCGCCGACGAGGCGCGCATGCCGACCGCGGACCCGAGGGTCTGCCAGGTATTGCCGCCGTCGATGCTGAAGAACATCGAGCCTCGCCATGACGTGAAGTTGCCGTCGGCCAGCGCCGACATGCGCGCGGTCACGAGCGCACTGCGGCGGTAATTCTCGGGCGGAATGTTGGCGGTGGGGCAGAAGATGATCGCGCCGTTGGTGAGCAGGGAGTGCGCGCCGCCGTCGGCAGTGGCCTGGTACGTCGCCGGCGACAACGCCTTGCCGAGGCGGTTCATGAAGGCCGCCATCGAAAGGCGCGTGACGGAGTCGCTGGGGCAGTAGACCGTCGACGACGTGCAGCCGAGCGTGATGTTCCGGTTCTTGAGATAGTCGACGTTGCTGCAGAAGGTGCTGTTCGACGGGACGTCGGTGAAGCCCGAGCACGTGCCCAGGCCCTCGATGGCGCCCATGTCGGTGGCCACGCCGGCCGTGCGCGGGAATCCGGCGCCCCGCTGATCCGTCGGCAATGCCAGCGGATTGCTTCCCGTGTCGATGGCCGGGCTTCCGGTCAGCAGCGCGTGGGTGCGCGTGGTGCCGCCGCTGAACGAAAGCGACCCCAGGTTCGGCGCCTGCCCGAGGATGTTGCCGCTGCCCACGACGGTGATGTTGCAGGTTGCGCACAGCGTCTGGACCAGCGACGTGGCAATGTTGATCGAGGCGGATGGAATCGATGCGACGACCGTCCCCAGGTCGGCACCGGTCGGCTGCTGCCCGAGAATCGACGACACGACGTCGAGCTCCGGCGCGAGGAACGCGCCGGCCGGCTTGTCCATGCCGA
Organism: uncultured Alcaligenaceae bacterium; assembly: GCA_964543615.1. Classification (GTDB taxonomy): domain Bacteria; phylum Pseudomonadota; class Gammaproteobacteria; order Burkholderiales; family Casimicrobiaceae; genus VBCG01. The sequence goes on from CAZIZD010000047.1 coordinate 14,991, forward strand.
CGCCGCTGATCCCGCCCAGCCCCTGGTTGAGCGCGATGGTCGAGTTGGCGATGGTGGCACCCACGTTGGCCCAGAGCAGGATCCCGCCGTGGTTGCTGTAGGCGAGGTTGCCGCTCACCGTCGAGTTGATGAGCGCGAACTGGAACTGGTCGGCCGGCGTCTGCAGCGACGCGACGTCACCGGCGATGACCATCCCGCCGCCGAACTGGGCGACGTTGTTCGCGATCTCGGAATCGCGAATGGTGAGCGACGTCGTCGTCGCGGCAATGCCGCCGCTCGCATAGGCGAATGCGCCGACAGGGTTCGGGCGGTCGATGCCGTTGTTGATCACGCGCACGCGCGTCAAGGTGGCGGTCGCGTTGTCGAAAATGGCGATCGCACCGCCGAAGGCGTTGAGGTTGTCCGGCTGCACCCGGTTGCCGTCGAACAGGGTGTCGGTGATGTTGACCGTGGTGGCCTGGCGCGCGCCCGCGCAGTAGTCGCCGACGCTCAGGGCGCCGCCGTTGTAGGAGCCCGTGTTTCCGGCGACGACCGGCATGGCCTTGTTGTTGTAGAACGTCGTGTTGGCAATGGTGAGCGTCTGTCCGGGATATTGCGCGCGATACGCTAACCCGCCGCCGACTTTCGCCGCGTTGTCTCGAATGATCACGTCCTGCAGCGTCAGCGTTTTCGCCGAGTAGATGGCACCTCCGCTGCTGTCCGCCACTGCGCGGCGCGCATTGCGCAGCGTCATCCCGGTGATCGTGACCGCGTAGTCCGACGGCCCGCTCAACGCGGGACATGCCGGCGACGTGGGTCCGTCGATCATCGCAAAGATGCGACTGCTGAGGTTGCCGTCGATGATCAGCTGGCCGGACCCCGGACCCGTGATCGTCAGCGGTCCGGATTCGACGCGGATCAGCCCCGACGTCAACGTGATCGTTCCCGTGACGGCAAAGTTGATCGTGTCGGCGCCGGGGTTGGCATTGGCCTGCAGCACCGCGTCGCGCAGGCTGCCTGCGCCGCTGTCGTTGAGGTTGGTGACCGTGTACGTCGTGGCGGCGGCGTTCGCGGCGAGCGCCAACGCCACGGCGCTTGCGAGGTGGCGGAAGACCATCATGGCTTGTCTCCCGCGACGATGTCGTACGGCGAGCTGGTGCCGTTCTGGTTGTCGATCTCGACCGTGAGTTGGCAGCGCGAGTCGGCAAAGTCGCCGGTGGTGCCCGCGATGACGTCGTCACGCAGTACGGTGAGCGCGACCTGCAGCGTGCTGCCGGGCGCCACGGGAACGGTCGCGTCGGGTGCGGTGAAGGACCACGCGCTTGCCGCGGACGATGCGCGGAACCCGGAGTTCGGAAGCGGGGTCCAGGGACCCCCGTTCACACTCGTCACGATTGCACCGCGCCATGACACGGCATTCGCGTTTGCCAGGCCCGCAATCGCGCCGTGGATGGTGGCGCTTCGCGGGTAGCCCACGCTGCTCGAGACGCTCGAGTCGCAAAGGCGCGCCGGCGTTGCGGCAGGAATGACGAGCGCGCCCGGAGCCGCCTGCTGGAAGAGCCCCTCTGCGGTCAGCGTCTTGCCGAGGCGGTTCATGAACACCGCCATCGACAGGCGTGTCACGGCGTCGTTG
>CAZIZD010000048.1:0-13257 GCA_964543615.1 uncultured Alcaligenaceae bacterium
CCCGCCGCGGCCCCCGGCGCCGTCCCCGGTGCGGCGCCCGTGGCCAATGCGCCCACGGCACCGCGCGTCACGATCACCACCGATCTCTACACCGCCGAGGTCGACACCGTCGGCGGCGTGATCTCGCTCGTGTCGCTCGCCAAGCACCAGGACGCGACCGATCCCACCAAGCCCTACCGCGCGCTCCAGCGCAACGCGGAGCGCACGTTCGTCGCGCAGGCCGGCCTCATCGGCGCCGGCATGCCCAACCACCAGACGCAATGGGAAGTGGTGCCGGGACCGCGCGATCTCGCGGGCGGCAAGGACCGCCTCGAGCTGCGCCTCCAGGCCACCGCGCCCGACGGCAGCAAGGTGGTGCAGATCCTCACGTTCCATCGCGGCAGCTACCTGATCGACGTCGCATTCGACGTAACCAACGCGAGCGGCCAGCCGATCGCGCCCGAGGCGTACTTCCAGCTCCTGCGCGACACCAAGCAGGCGGTGGTGCAGAGCTCGATGGCGCCGGCGTCCTACGTCGGCCCGGTCGTGTTCAACGACAAGGACAATTTCAAGAAGATCGAATTCGGCGACATCGACAAGCTGGCCGCCGACCCGAGCCGCAAGCCGCTGTTCACGAAGAGCGCGGACAACGGCTGGATCGGGATGATCGAGCACTACTTCGTCGCGGCCTGGGTGCCGCCGCAGGACACGCCGATCCAGCGCCAGTACTACGCCAGCAAGATCGACGGCGGCCTCTACGCCGCGGGTGTCCGCTACGCCGCGGGCACCATCGCACCGGGACAGACGGGCGAGATCCGCGCGAGCCTCTATGTTGGTCCGCAGGACCAGGACGTGCTGGCCAAGACGGCCAAGGGCCTCGACCTCGTCGTCGATTACGGCATCTTCACCGTGCTCGCGGTGCCGCTGTTCGTGCTCCTCAAGTGGCTGCACGGCCTCATCGGCAACTGGGGCTGGGCGATCGTGGTGATGACCATCATGATCAAGGCCGCGTTCTATCCGCTCAACGCGGCGGCCGCGCGCTCCATGGCGAAGATGAAGATCATCGGGCCCAGGATGAAGGCGCTGCAGGAGCAGTACGCCAACGACAAGCAGCAGCTCCAGATCAAGATGATGGAGATGTACAAGACCGAGAAGATCAATCCGCTCGGCGGATGCCTTCCGATCCTGGTGCAGATCCCCGTGTTCATCGCGCTCTACTGGGTGCTCTTGTCCGCGGTGGAGCTGCGGCAGGCGCCCTGGATCCTGTGGATCCACGATCTCTCCGCGCCCGATCCCTACTTCGTGCTGCCCGTGATCTACGCGATCACCGCTTACCTGCAGGTCAAGCTGTCGCCCACGCCGATCACCGATCCCGTGCAGGCGAAGGTCATGCAGATCATGCCGATCGCCTTCTCGGTGCTGTTCGTGTTCTTCCCGTCGGGCCTCGTGCTGTACTGGCTCGTGAACAACATCCTGCAGATCGCGCAGCAGTGGCACATGAACCGGCTGCTCGAGCGCGAGGCTGCGGAGAAGGCGGCCAAGCGCCGATAGGAATCGCCCTCTCCCCGCGTGCGGGAAGAGGGATGGGGTGAGGGGGCTAACCCAGACACTCCACCGGGCACCCGCGCTCCCACAGCGACTCGCTGCGGCGCGCGCGATCGCGGTACTCGGGCAGGTTAGGGGCGGGGCGCACGTCGCCCCACCACATGTGCGAGCAACCCGAGCGCCACGCCATTTCGTCGGCGATCGTCGTGCCGTGCGCCGCGCAGGCGCGCTCGAGCGCCGCGAAGGCTTCGCGCACCGCGGCGTCGGTTGCGGCACCTCCCGACACGAGCGCGTCGTAGCACGCGCCCGAGAGCGCCTCCATCTCCTTGACGTACGGATAGTTGCCCCGGTCGCGCTGCCACGCGTCGAGCCACTCGTCGGTGACGAGCCGTATCGACGTGTCGCGGCTCTCGTGCGTCGACTTGGCGGTGGTGAGCATCATGTGCCGCATGAGCTCGGCGCGCGAATGCATCGCGCGGGCGCGCAGCGCCGTGTGCTGCGCGGCGACGATGTCGTGCTCCGCCGCCAGGCGGAGCTCGGTGGTGAAGTCGGTCATTGCAATGTCCCGGTGGGAAGTTGACCCGTCATGACGAGGTGCGCGAGGGCGTCGCCGGTGAGGCCCTCGGTCGTGCGGTCCGCGATCTTGCGGCCGCCCTTCAGCACGGCGACGCGGGTTGCGACGTCGACCACTTCCGCCATGTTGTGGCTGATGAGCACGACGGTCGTCCCGCCGCGCTGCAATTCGCGGATGAGGTCCTGGACCTGCCGGCTCTCGGCGACCCCGAGCGCGGCAGTGGGCTCGTCCATGATCACGAGGCGCGCGTTCCAGCGCAGCGCGCGTGCGATCGCGACCGCCTGCCGCTGCCCGCCCGAGAGCGTGTCCACCGGCCGGTCGGTGTCGTCGATGGTCACGTTGAGGCGCGCGAGGTAGCGGCGCGACTCGTCGCGCATCCGCTTCTTGTCGAGGATGCGCACGCTGGGCACCAGAGTGCGCTGGAGCTCCGCGCCGATGAAGATGTTCTGCCAGATGGGCTGCCGCGGGGCGAGCGCTAGGTCCTGGTAGATGGTGGCCACGCCCGCCTGCAACGCGCCCTGCGGCGAGCCGAACCGCACCGGTTGACCGTCGATCTCGATCGTGCCCTCGTCCGGCGCGTGCGCGCCCGAGACGACGCGGATGAGGGTCGACTTGCCTGCGCCATTGTCGCCGCAGATCGCGAGCACGTCGCCGGCGCTGACTTCGAGGTCAACGCCGCGCAGCGCCTCGACGGCGCCGTAGCGCTTGCGGATGCCCGCGAGGCGAACGAGTGGAACCGCCAAGCTACTTCGCGAGGAATTTGTCGACGTTGGAAGCATCCACCAATACCGCGTCGACCCACATGTACGGACCGCTCACGACCTTGTCGCGGGGCGTCTTCTTCACGACGATCTTGTCGAGCGCGTCGACCGCCATCTGGCCCATCGACTCGAAGGGAATCGCAACCGTCGCGGTGAAGAGGCTCGCGGGATCCTTGATGCGTCGATACGACTCCTCGCCGCCGTCCACGCTGACCATCACCACGTCGCCCTTCTTGTAGCCCTGCGCGCGCAGCAGGTCGTCGATGATCCACGCCTGGCCGTCCCACGACGCCCACACGCCCTGGAACTTGCCTTTGTTCTGCAGGATGAGCGCCTGCATGCCGTTGCGCACGTCGTCGCGCCAGCTCGCGGTGCGCGCCATCGAATGGCTGCCCAGCACCTTGACCGCGGGGTTCTCGGAGAGGATCACGTCGAGCTCCTTGCCGCGGATGCGCGAGGCGACGTTCTGCTCGAAGCGCGCGGTGAGGATCTCGCCCTTGTAGTTCATCTTGGACAGGAGGTACATCGTCGCCTGCGCGCCGCCCACGTAGTCGTTCACCTGGATGTCGAACAGCGAGTAGGGGCTGGTGCCCGACACCACCGTGACCAGCGGAATGCCGGCCTTCTTCACGCTGGCGAACTGGGCGTCGGCCTCGATGGGCTTGCCCATGCACAGGATGAGGCCGTCGACCTTCGCCTGGATCATCGCCTCGATCTGCTCGGCGTGCTTGGGCAGGCTGCCTTCGGAGTTGAGTTGCTGCACGGTCCAACCCAGCTTCCTGGCGGCCTCGGCGGCGGAGTTGGAGCAGCGCGCGTGCGTCTCGGCCGACATCTGGAACGCGATGATGCCGAGCTTGAAAGCGTGGGCGGACGTCGCGGCGGCGCCTGTGAGCACTGCGGCGAGTGCTGCGATGAGCGTGGTGCGTAGCATGGTTTTCCCCTAGATCCCGAAAGCGGCCTTCTTCAGTGCCGCGGCGGACACCGCGACCGAGGCGACGATGATAAATCCGAGCATGATGTCCTGCACGTAGTACGGCGCACCCATCAGCACCAGCCCGTTGCCGAGCATGCCGATGGTGGCGGCGCCGACCAGCGTGCCGGGAACGTTGCAGCGGCCCGGCTCGAACATGGTCATGCCGAGGAGCACCGCGGCGATCGACGTGAGGAGATAGTCCTTCGCCATGTCGGGCGCCGCCGAGTTGAGCGTGGCCGCGAGCAAGGTGCCCACGAGGCCCGCGCACAGGCCCGCGAACGCGAGCGCGATCACCTTCATGCGCTGCACCTTCACGCCCGCGAGGCGCGCGGCTTCGTCCGCTTCGCCGGTGAAGACGAGGTGCAGGCCGAGCCGCGTGTGCTTCAGCACGAACTGCGCGACGAGTGCCACCGCGGCGGTCCACAGCATGAGCGCCGGGATGCCCGCCACGCTGCCGCGCCCGAGCGCCAGGAAGGCCGGGTCCCACCGCCCCGCGAACGCTACGCCGCCGGTGATGCCGAATGCGGTGCCGGTGGCCACCGACGCCATCGCCAGCGTGGCGATGAGCGATGGAATGCGCACGCGCGTGACGAGCAGGCCGTTGAGGAGGCCCGCGAAGAGCCCCACGGCGACCGCGGCCGCGACCGCGAGCAAGGGCGATACCTTGTGGAACACGAGGCCGCCCGCGACCACCGCGCAAAGGCTGCACACGGCCGCGAACGACAGGTCGAGCTCGGCCACGGTGAACGCGATCGAGAATCCGATGGCGAGGATCGCGAGGAAGCTCACCTGCTTGCCCACGTTGAGCAGGTTGGTGGGGTTGACGAAGTTGTCGGCGGCGATCGCGAAGAACGCGAACAGCAGGAGCGCCGCGATCGCGGTGCCGTAGGTGGCGAAGATGTGCCGCTTCAAGTGAGGTCCGCGAGTTCGAGCGCGAGGCGCCGGATGGCATCGTACTGCGCGGCGCGGACCGCGTAGGCGCCGGCGTATCGTGCGCGCGGTGCGAACCTGCGCTCCCGCTTCACCATGCGCGCGGCCGCGTGGCGGAGGTCGCGGTGAAGGCCGAGTCCGACGGCGGCCGCCATCGCTGCACCGACGAGCCCGGTTTCCGCCGCCCGCGTGCGGATCACCGGCACCCCGGTGACGTCGGCCTTGAGCGCGCACCACGCGTCCGACCGCGTCCCGCCACCGCATGCGCGGATCTCGCGCGCATGCAGGCCGGCGGCCCCCTGTGCCCGCGCGAGAATGTCGCGCACGGCGTGGGCGACGCCTTCCATCGCGCTCCACAGGAAGTCGTCGGGCGTGTGCGCACGGTCGATGCGGTGGAACGCGCCGCGCACCGTGCTCGACCAGACGGGCGCGCGCTCGCCCGCGAGGTAAGGCAGGAAGAGCGGGGCTTGCTCGCGCAGCGTCGCTCCGGTGCGCGCGATCGCGGCCGCAAGCGACCCGCGCACACGGAAAGTGTCGTGACACCACCGCGCGCAATCCGCGCCTGCCTGCGTGGGACCGCCGATCTGGTGCGCAGTCTCCGTCCACGCCACGGTCTTGAGCCCGGGCGCCGTCACCGGACGCGCCGTGATGAGGCCGACGGCCTCCGTGGTTCCTGCCACATCGTAGGCCTGCCCCGGCTCCACCGCCCCTGCGCCCACGGCCGACGCCCACGTGTCCATCGCCCCCGCGAACACGGGGACGCCTGCGAGCTGCGGGATCGATCGCACGACGCCGGCCTCACGCCAGGGGGACGCCGACGTGTCGTCGCTGACGGCGCCGATGAGGCGCAGGTTGAGGAAGTCCTTGGGCTCGAGGACATGCCCGATCCTCGCGAAACGCGCAGGCTGGTGGCGCTCGATCCAGGCGAGGCGTGCGCGGGGGTCGAACGCGGTAGCGTCGCCCAGTTCGCGCGCGATCGTGGCCGCGCGGCGGTCGCGGAACAGGATCGCGGGACCAAGCGTGCGGCCTTCGTCGTCGACGAGCACCTGCGTGCGCGTCATCGCGCAGACGCACACGGCACGCACGCGCGGCGCGCCCCTCGTCACGCGCGCCGACGCGCGCAGGAAGGCGCGCCACCATGCTTCGGGGTCCTGCTCGGCCCAGCCGTCGCGCGGCTCGTCGATCGCAAGCGCCACCGCCGCGGATGCGACGATCTCGCCATCCGCGCGGACCAGCGCCGTGCGCAGGGCGCTGCCGCCCAAGTCGACCGCGAGGATGTGCTCGTTGCGCATGGCCTCCATTATCGCAATGCGCGAGGTTTAAGCTTCACCATGGCTACGAGCGACACCATTGCCGCGATCGCCACGCCGCCCGGGCGTGGCGGCATCGGCATCGTGCGCGTCTCCGGTCCGGGCGCGAGATCCATCGTCGAAGGCGTGAGCGGCGTCATTCCTGCGCCGCGGGTCGCAACGCTCGCGACCTTCCGCGACCGCGACGGCCAGCCGATCGACCAGGGCCTCATGCTCCTCTTCATGGCGCCGCACTCGTACACCGGCGAGGACGGCGCCGAGTTCCAGGGTCACGGCGGTCCCTCCGTGATGCGGCTCCTGCTCGCACGCTGTGTGGAACTGGGTGCGCGCATCGCCGGGCCCGGCGAGTTCACGCAGCGCGCATTCATGAACGGCAAGCTCGACCTCGCGCAGGCCGAGAGCGTGGCCGACCTCATCGACGCGGCCACCGCCACCGCGGCGCGCGCCGCGGCGCGCAGCCTCGAAGGCGAGTTCTCGCGCGAGGTGCACGCGCTGGTAGAAGCGCTCACCGAACTGCGCGTCTACACCGAGGCCACGCTCGACTTTCCCGAGGAAGACATCGAGTTCCTGCGCGAAGGCGACGTGGTGGCGCGGCTTGCCGCGCAGCGCGCTTCGCTCGCGCGCATCCTCGCCCGCGCGAAGACAGGCGCGCTGTTGCGCGACGGCCTCGCGGTAGTGCTCGTCGGCCGGCCCAACGTCGGCAAGTCGAGTCTCCTCAATGCGCTCGCGCGGGAGGAAGCGGCCATCGTCACGCCGATTCCCGGCACCACGCGCGACCCGGTCGAGCGTCGGGTCGAGGTCGCGGGCATCCCGCTCACCGTCATCGACACCGCGGGACTGCGCGACACCGAGGACGCGGTCGAGCGCATCGGCATCGAGCGCACGTGGAACGCCATCGCGCGCGCGGATCTGGCGCTCGTGCTGGTCGACGCGCGCGAGGCGGCGGCCAACGCCGAAGATCGCGCGATCCTAGAGCGGCTGCCCGAGTCTCTGCCGCGCGTGGTCGTGCACAACAAGGCCGACCTCGCGGGCATCGCGCCGCGCGCGCAAGGAAGCGACGTGTGGATCTGCGCGCGCGACGGCTCGGGCGTGGATCTCGTCGAAGCGGCGGTGCTCGCAGCAGTAGGCGCGAGCGAGGGCACCGAAGGGACGTACCTCGCGCGCGAGCGGCACGTGGCCGCGTTGCGCGAAGCCGCGGATCACATGGAGTGCGCTGCGGCGCACGTGAAGTCGCAGCCGCCCGCGATCGAGCTCTTCGCCGAAGAACTGCGCGAGGCGCAGGAGGCGCTCTCGTCCATCACGGGCGCGTTCTCGGCGGACGACTTGCTGGGGGCGATCTTCGGCAGGTTCTGCATAGGGAAGTAGAATCACGCTTTTTCGCGAAGGGCGCTTGCGCCCGCGACGTGAACCTTTGAGGAGGGGAAGACGATGAAGCGCCGTACATTCGTGCAGGGAGCCGCCGGCGCGGCCGCGGCCGCCGTGCTGCCGCTGTCCGCGTTCGCGCAGGAGAAGTATCCGGAGAAGGGCAAGGTCATCACGTGGATCGCGCCCTACGCCGCGGGCGGCAACGCCGACATCCGCTCGCGCCAGCTCTCGAGCGTGATGGGCAAGATCATGGGCTCCACCATCATCGTCGACAACAAGCCCGGGGCCGGCGGCAACATCGGCACCGAGGCGATTGCGCGCGCCAAGCCCGACGGCTACACGCTGGGGCTCGGCAACTTCGCGCCCATGGCCGTCAACAAGTCGCTCTTCAAGAAGATCAACTTCGAGCCCCTGACCGACCTCACGCCGATCATGCTGATCGAGAAGGGCCCGCTGGTCCTGATGGTGCGCCAGGACTCGCCCTTCAAGACCGTGAAGGACTTGGTCGAGGCCGCCAAGGCCAAGCCCGGCAAGATCACGTACGCATCGGGCGGCATCGGCGGCACGCATCACATGAGCGGCGCCCTGTTCTCCAACGCCGTGGGCGTGGAGATGATCCACGTGCCCTACAAGAGCGGCGCCGCCGGCGCCACCGACCTCATGGGCGGCCAAGTCGACTTCATGTTCGAGCAGATGTACGCGGCGATGCCGTCGATCAAGGGCGGCAAGCTGCGCGCGCTCGCCATCACGAGCGCCAAGCGCTCGCCGCTGCTGCCCGACCTGCCGACCATGATCGAGTCCGGGTTCCCCGGCTTCGAGGTGCAGAACTGGCAGGGTGTCGTGGGACCGAAGGGCCTGCCGCCGGACATCGTGAAGTACCTGAACGAGGTCGCCAACAAGGCGCTCCAGGATCCCGAGGTCAAGGACAAGATCCTGTCGCAGGGCAACGAGCTGGGCGGCGGCACGCCGGCGGACTTCGTTGCGCTCGTGAAGGCCGAGGAGCCGCGCTGGGCCAAGGTGGTCAAGGACAACAAGATCTCTGCGGACTGATCCGCTGCGACGGCACGTCACCACGTTCGCCTCGCCCGCGGGCGCGCTGTCGATCGGCGCGGCCGCGGGTTACGTGTGCAGCCTGCTGCACACGCCCATCCCCTGGATGCTGGGGCCGCTTCTGGCCCTCGCCGCGCTGCGCATCGCGGGCGCGCGCGTGGCCGCGCCCCCGCAGGCGCGCTTCATCGGGCAGTGGATCATCGGCACGTCCCTCGGGCTCTACTTCACGCCCGCCGTCGTGCGCCAGGTCGCCGACCTGTGGTGGCTGCTCGCGCTGGGCGCGCTGTTCGCGGTGGCGCTGGGTTACGTGAGCGGGATCGTGCTCGCGCGCCTCGCGCGGCTCGACAAGACCACCGGCATCTTCGCGAGCGTTCCGGGTGGCGCCTCCGAGATGTCCATCCTCGGCGAGCGGTACGGCGGACGCATCGATCGCATCGCCGCCGCGCAAAGCCTGCGCATCCTGATCGTGGTGGCGATCGTGCCCGCGGCCATCACCGCCGCGGGCTTTCACGGCTCCGATGCGTACGTGCAGGGCGCGAAGACGTTCGACGCCGCAGGATTCGTGCTGCTGGCGGCGATGACGCTCGCGGGCGCGTTCGTGTTCCAGCGATTGCGCATGCCCAACGCATTCGTGCTGGGCGCGCTCGCCGTGGCCATTCCTCTCACCGCGCTCTCCATCGAGCTGTCGATGATGCCGCCCGTGATCTCCAACGCGGGCCAGTGCCTCCTCGGCTGCGCGCTCGGCTCGCGCTTCCAGCCGGACTTCCTGCGCGGTGCGCATCGGTTCGTCGGTGCCGTCTTCGCCACGGTGCTCTTGTCGATCCTGCTCTCGGCCGCCTTCGCGGTCGCGCTCGCGTGGGTCTCGGGCCAATCGGCACCGTCGCTGCTCCTGGGCACCGCACCTGGCGGCATGGCGGAGATGTCGATCACCGCCAAGGTGCTGCAGCTCGGCGTGCCGCTCGTGACGGCATTCCACGTCACCCGCCTCGTCGGGCTCCTGCTCGTCACGCCGTGGATCTTTCCGCGCGCACGCGCGTGGTATCGCACGCGCGCACAACGGCGGCCGCGCCCCGCGCCGCGCAAATCGGCCTGACCGCCCGACCAGTGCGCCCGCCCTCGCGGGCGGAGGTAAAATCGACAGTTCTCCGCCGCGGTTATGGATGTCCACACAACAGCCGGCGGGCCGTGCTCCTCTCCATACAAAACGGTATCCCCATGAACCAGATCGAATCCTTCGCCACGCTCGCGGCGTCCGTCGGCGCGCCGTCGTATGTCCGCCATCCCCGCCTCATCGGCTGGGTGCGCGAGATCGCGGCGCTCACCAAGCCCGAGCGCATCGTGTGGTGCGACGGCAGCGACGCCGAATACAAGCGCCTGTGCGACGAGATGGTCGCGGCCGGCACGTTCGTGGCGCTCGATCCGGTGAAGCGTCCCGGCAGCTTCCTCGCGCGCTCGGATCCCTCCGACGTCGCGCGGGTCGAGGACCGCACGTTCATCTGCAGCGCATCGCGCGACGACGCGGGTCCGACCAACAACTGGGTCGCGCCCGCCGAGATGCGGCGCACGCTGGATGGACTCTTCGACGGCTGCATGCGCGGGCGCACCCTGTACGTGGTGCCGTTCTCGATGGGTCCGCTCGGCAGCCCCATCGCGCACATCGGCATCGAGCTCTCGGACAGCCCGTACGTTGTCGTGAACATGAAGCTCATGACGCGCATGGGGCGCGCCGTGTACGACGTGCTGGGCGTTGACGGAACCTTCGTGCCCTGCGTGCATTCGGTGGGCGCACCGCTCGCGGCGGGCGAGCGCGACGTTGCGTGGCCGTGCAACAAGGACCACAAGTACATCGTGCACTTTCCCGAGACGCGCGAGGTGTGGAGCTACGGATCGGGCTACGGCGGCAACGCGCTCCTCGGCAAGAAGTGCTTCGCGCTGCGCATCGCTTCCGTGATGGGACGCGACCAGGGCTGGCTCGCCGAGCACATGCTGATTCTCGGCGTCACGTCGCCCGCGGGCGAGAAGTCGTACGTCGCGGCGGCGTTCCCGAGCGCGTGCGGCAAGACCAACTTCGCCATGTTGATTCCGCCGCCCGGCTTCGAGGGCTGGAAGGTCAGCACCATCGGCGACGACATCGCGTGGATCAAACCGGGACTCGACGGATATTTTCATGCGATCAACCCGGAAGCCGGCTACTTCGGCGTCGCGCCCGGGACGTCGTACGAGTCCAATGCCAACGCAATGGAGATGCTGAAGAAGAATGTCATCTTCACCAACGTCGCGCTGACCGACGACGGCGACGTGTGGTGGGAAGGGATGACGAAGACGCCGCCGTCGCATCTCGTCGATTGGCAGGGGAAGGACTGGACGCCGGAAGACGGAAAGGCCGGCCGCAAGGCTGCGCACCCCAACGCGCGATTCACGGTCGCATCCATCCAGTGCCCGTCGCTCGATGCGCACTGGGACGATCCCGCCGGCGTGCCGATCTCAGCGTTCATCTTCGGCGCGCGCCGCTCGGACACCGTGCCGCTCGTGAGCGAGGCGCGGTCGTGGGAGGAGGGCGTCTACAAGGCGGCGACCATGGGCTCGGAAACGACCGCTGCCGCGACCGGGGCGGTTGGGGAAGTGCGGCGCGACCCGTTTGCCATGCTGCCGTTCTGCGGCTACCACGTCGGCGACTATTTCAAGCACTGGCTCGTCATGGGCGAGGCGGTCGCGTATCCGCCTCGCATCTTCAGCGTCAACTGGTTTCGCAAGGACGGCAACGGCAAGTTCGTGTGGCCCGGATTCGGCGAGAACATGCGCGTGCTGCAGTGGATCGTCGAGCGCTGCCGCGATCGCGCCAAGGCGAAGGAGAGCGCCGTGGGGCTCGTGCCCGATTTCGGCGACCTCGACTGGAAGCGCGCCGCGTTCGACGCGTCACGATTCGCGGAAGTGATGCAAGTGGATCGTGCGCAGTGGGAGCGCGAGCTGGCCGAGCACGACGCGTTGTTCGCGAAGGTCGGCGCCAAGCGGCCGGCCGCGCTGACCGCGGAGCGGGATCGGCTCGCAGAGCGTCTCGCAGGTTAGGGCGGTCCGGGCGGCTACACTGGCCGCATGCTGTTTTCACGCACGGTCTTCCTCGCGTTCGCGGGCGTTGCGCTCGCGGCGCCGGCGTCCTCGCTTGCCGGAGGCACGATCACCGTCGGCACCGCCGGCGTGATGGGCATCTACCATCCGCTCGGCGGTGCGGTCTGCCGAATGGTCAACGTCACGCGCAAGCAGCACAAGCTGCGTTGCACGGCCGCGCCCTCGGAAGGCTCGGTCGCGAACATCCGGGGCGTGCTCGACGCCTCCATCGACCTTGGCATCGCGCAGAGCGACATGCAGCATGCGGCGAAGTCCGGGGAGGGTCCGTTCGCCGGAGCGCCCCAGCCCAGGCTGCGCGCGCTTTTCTCGCTGTACCCGGAGCTTTTCAACGTGATGGCGCGCGAGGAGGCCAACGTCCGATCGCTCGCCGATCTTCGCGGCAAGCGCGTGAGCCTCGGACCGGCGGGTTCGGGCACGCGGGCCACGATGCTGCGCGTGATGGGTGCGATCGGACTGTCGCGCGACGACCTGCGGGCGGCGCGTGAGCTCAAGTTCGTCGAGATGGCCCCTGCGCTGTGCGAGAACAAGATCGATGCCTTCGTGTTCGTCGCCGGTCATCCCAATGCGGTGTTCCATGAGGCGTCGGATGCGTGCGCGGCCCGCTTCGTCCCCGTGACCGGTGCGCCGATTGACGCGCTCATCGCCGAACGACCGTATTACGCGCGCGGCGAGATTCCGGGGAAGGTCTACCGCGGCAACGAGGGCCCGCTGCCGACCTTCGGCACGATGGCAACCCTCGTCGCCAGCGCGGACCTGCCCGAGGACGTGGCGTACGCGGTGACCCGGGCCGTGTTCGACAACTGGGATGACTTCCGCAAGCTGCATCCTGCGCTTGCCGGGCTCACCAAGGCGCAGGCGATCGTGGGCGCAAGCGTTCCGTTCCATCCGGGGGCCGTGCGGTACTTCAAGGAAGTCGGCTTGATGTAGCGTACAAATGGCATCGTTAGGCCCCGGTGGCTCGGCGATGTTTCACGTGAAACGATGTCCCGCCCGAAGCCGGCCCGCGCGGCGTTTCACGTGAAACAGGCTGACGGACCCGACCTCGTGGCCTAGAATAGCGCCTCTTCGTCAGCGGTTCCCCATCGTGGAGTTCCCCAAGCGCTTCGACGTCATCGTGGTCGGTGGCGGTCACGCCGGTACCGAGGCTGCGCTCGCCGCCGCCCGCACGGGTGCGCGCACGCTCCTGCTCACCCACAGCATCGAAACGCTCGGCCAGATGTCGTGCAACCCCTCCATCGGTGGGATCGGCAAGGGGCACCTGGTGAAGGAGGTGGACGCTCTCGGGGGGGCGATGGCGCTGGCCACCGACGAGGCCGGTATCCAATTCCGGATCCTCAATTCCAGCAAGGGACCCGCCGTCCGCGCCACGCGCGCCCAGGCGGACCGGGTTCTCTACCGGCGCGCGATCCGACGGCGGCTCGAGAATCAGCCCAACCTCACCCTGTTCCAGCAGGCCGTCGACGACCTGCTCCTGCGGGGCGACCGGGTCGAGGGCGTCGTGACGCAGATCGGGCTCGTCTTCCATGCGGATGCCGTCGTCCTCACCACGGGGACCTTCCTTTCTGGCTTGATCCATGTCGGGCTCTCCCAGTACGAAGCAGGCCGGGCAGGCGACCCGCCCGCCAAGCGCCTGGGCACCCGGCT
>CAZIZD010000048.1:13267-16597 GCA_964543615.1 uncultured Alcaligenaceae bacterium
TCGACCTGCCGGTCGGCCGGCTCAACACGGGGACCCCGCCGCGACTCGACGGACGCACCATCGACTTCTCGGTCCTGGAAGTCCAGCCGGGGGACGATCCCGCGCCGGTCTTCTCGTTCATGGGTGCGCGGTCGATGCACCCGGCTCAGCTTCCCTGCTGGATCACGCATACGAATGCGCGAACCCACGAGATCATCCGGGGGGGCCTCGACCGGTCTCCCATGTACTCGGGCGTGATCAAGGGGACCGGGCCACGCTATTGCCCGTCGATCGAGGACAAGGTGGTGCGCTTCGCCCAGCGCGAGAGCCACCAGATCTACCTCGAACCGGAGGGCCTCGACACCCACGAGATCTATCCCAACGGGATCTCGACCTCGCTGCCGTTCGACGTCCAGATGGACCTCGTCCACTCGATGCGGGGCTGCGAGAACGCGCACCTGCTGCGGCCGGGCTACGCCATCGAGTACGACTACTTCGACCCGCGCGGCCTTCGCTCGACCCTGGAAACCAAGGCGATCGCCGGCCTCTTCTTCGCCGGCCAGATCAACGGGACCACGGGGTACGAGGAAGCGGCCGCACAGGGCCTGCTCGCGGGCGTCAACGCCGCCCGCCATGCGCGCGGCGAGGAGGGCTGGTGCCCGCGTCGCGATGAAGCGTATCTTGGCGTCCTCGTCGACGACCTGGTCACGCGCGGCGTGACCGAGCCGTACCGGATGTTCACCTCCCGGGCGGAGTACCGGCTGCAACTGCGCGAGGACAATGCCGACCTACGGCTCACGGAGCACGGGCGGCGGCTCGGACTCGTCGACGATGCGCGCTGGAATGACTTCTGCCGCAAGCGCGACGCGATCGAGGCCGAGCGCGCACGCCTCGACCGCACCTTCCTGCAGCCCCAGCTCCTGCCCAGGGAAGACGCGAACCGCGTTCTGGGGCAAGCCATCGAGCGAGAGTATGCGCTTACTGACTTGTTGCGTCGCCCGGGCGTGAGCTACGAGGCCCTGATGACCTTGCCCGGCGCGGGGACGCCCGTGGACGACGCCGACGTTGCTGCCCAGGTCGAGATCTCGGTGAAGTACGCGGGCTACATCGACCGCCAGCACGAGGAAGTGGCGCGGCATCTCGCGCAGGACGCCCTGCCGATTCCGGCGGCGCTCGATTACCACGACGTGCGCGGCCTCTCCAACGAGGTCCGGCAGAAGTTCGCCGCAGTCAAGCCCGAGACCATCGGCCAGGCCGCCCGTATCTCGGGCGTCACGCCCGCGGCCATCTCGCTGCTCCTCGTCCACCTGAAGCGCGGCGCCGGCGACGCCCGACGAACCGCGTGAGCGGCCGGCCGCCAGCGCGGAGCACGGTCCGATGACCGCGGCGCACACCGACGCGGATGTCGATCTCGGCACCGGCATCGACGCGCTCGGCCTCGCGCTCGACGCGCGCCAGCGCAAGCAGCTCGCCGACTATCTCGCGCTGCTTGCCAAGTGGAACAGGACGTACAACCTGACCGCCATCCGCGAGCCGTCGCGCATGATCACGCATCACGCGCTCGACTCGCTGGCGGTACTGCCGCACCTGCCCGAAGCCGGCGCGCTGCGCATGCTCGACGTGGGATCGGGCGGCGGCCTTCCCGGCATTCCCCTCGCGATCGCGCGTCCCGATTGGCGCGTGGTGATGGTCGATCCCGTTCACAAGAAGGCCGCGTTCCTGACCCAGGCCGCGATCGAGCTTGGGTTGCACAATGCAACCGCGCAGGCATCGCGTGTCGAGGACTTGCGCGGCGAGCCGCCATTCGACATCGTCATCTCGCGCGCCTTCGCCGACCTCGCGGCCTTCGCGCGATCGTCGTCGCGTCATCTCGCGCCGCACGGCGCGCTCGTCGCGATGAAGGGCACCGAGCCTCGCGACGAGATCGCCGCCGTTGCGGATTCCTATTCCGTCGAGTCCATTCCTCTCCACGTGCCCGGCCTCGACGCCGAACGCCATCTCGTCTTCATGCGCAAGCCATGACACGCATCATTGCCGTAGCAAACCAGAAAGGCGGCGTCGGCAAGACGACCACCGCCGTGAACCTCGCCGCAAGCCTGTGCGCGATGAAGCGCCGCGTGCTGCTCGTCGACCTCGACCCGCAGGGCAACGCCACCACCGGCGCGGGACTCGACAAGCGCGCGCAGGGAAGCGCCACCGTGTACCAGGTGCTTCTCGGCGAGCGCAAGATCGCCGACGTGCGTGTGGCCTCGCCCACCGGCGGATTCGACATCGTGCCGGCGAACCGCGATCTCGCGGGCGCGGAGATCGAGCTCGTCGACCTGCCCGAGCGCGAGACGCGCCTCAAGGACGCGCTCGGCGAGGCGCTTTCGCAGATGAAGAGCGCGATCGACGAGGTTGCGCAGGACTACGACTTCATCCTGCTCGACTGTCCGCCGTCGCTGTCGCTGCTTACGCTCAACGGACTTTGCGCCGCGCATTCGGTGCTCATTCCGATGCAGTGCGAGTACTACGCGCTCGAAGGCCTGTCGGATCTCGTGCAGACGCTGAAGAAGGTGCGTGCGCATCTCAATCCCTCGCTCGAGATCGAGGGCCTCCTGCGCACGATGTACGACCCGCGCAACACGCTCGCGCAGAACGTCACCGCCGAGCTCGAGAAGCACTTTGGCGACAAGCTCTTTCGCACGATCATCCCGCGCAACGTGCGCCTGGCCGAGGCGCCGTCGCACGGCATTCCCGCGCTCAAGCTCGAGCCGCAGTCCAAGGGCGCGCTCGCGTACCTCGCACTCGCGGGCGAGATGCTTCGCCGCGACGAGGCCAGGGACGTGGCGCCGGAGCAGGCGGCGTGAGCGGCGAGGCCCGAAGGGCGGCGAGCAATCGCGAATCGACGCCTGACTCCGACTCGCTGACGATTCGCAAGCCGAAGTGGCACAAGGAGGAGGCCGCATGATCCGCCCCAAGGGACTCGGCCGCGGCCTCGACGCGCTGCTCTCGAGCGGAGCCGCCGACGACAAGGCGCCCGCGGGCGCGCTGCAAACGCTCGCGATCGACCGCGTGCAGCCGGGCAAGCTGCAGCCGCGCACGCATATGGACGACGCGGCGCTCGCGGAGCTCGCGGAATCGATCAAGGAGCAGGGCGTGATGCAGCCCATTCTCGTGCGGCCGGTTGCCGGCAACCGCTACGAGATCATCGCGGGCGAGCGCCGCTGGCGTGCCGCGCAGCGCGCGGGCTTGCGCGAGATCCCGGCGCTCGTGAAGACCGTCGACGACGACAACGCGCTCGCGCTCGCGCTGATCGAGAACATCCAGCGCGAGGACCTGAACCCGCTGGCGGAGGCGCTGGGCCTCGCT
>CAZIZD010000049.1:0-9301 GCA_964543615.1 uncultured Alcaligenaceae bacterium
AGGGCGCCGCGGTCCCTGCGGCCGCGCCGCACAAGCCGACGGCAAGTGAAATCGCCGCCAAGCTCGCCGGCCGCCGTGCGGAGGACGCCGCCAGCAAGAAGGGCAAGAACGGCAAGCACGCCGACGTGGCACCCCGCGAGCTCACCCCCGCCGACGTCGAGGCTCGCAAGCGCCGGCTGAAGACCCTGATCGTGCTCGGCAAGGAGCGCGGCTACCTCACGTACGCCGAGATCAACGACCACCTGCCCGACGACATCCTCGACGCCGAGCAGATCGAAGGCGTGATCTCGATGATCGGCGACATGGGAATCCAGGTCTACGACGAGGCCCCGGACGCCGACACGCTGCTCATGGCCGAGGCGCCTGCCACCGTGCCCGCCGAGGACGTCGAGGAGGAAGCGGAAGCGGCGGCATCGACGCTCGACTCCGAGTTCGGCCGCACGACGGACCCGGTGCGCATGTACATGCGCGAGATGGGCAGCGTCGAGCTCCTCACGCGCGAAGGCGAGATCGAGATCGCCAAGCGCATCGAGGAAGGCCTGAAGCACATGATCATGGCGATCAGCGCCTGCCCGATGACGGTGGCGCAGATCCTCGACATCTCCGACCGCATCGCGAAGGACGAGCTCAAGATCGACGACCTGGTCGACGGCCTCATGGACTTCAACGAGGAGCTGACGGCCCTCGAGGAGTCGGCCGAGGTCGACGAGGAAGGCGAGGAGGAAGACGACGCCGGCGCGATCGCGAGCGAGAACCTGGAGCGGCTCAAGGCCGCGGCGATGGAGCACTTCGCCGTCATCCGCAAGCACTACACGCGCATGCTGGCCGTGCTGCAGAAGGAAGGCCACAAGTCTCCCAAGTACCTCGAGCTCCAGAAGAAGATCAGCAACGAGCTCATGCAGATCCGCTTCTCGGCCCGGCAGGTCGAGCGGCTTTGCGACACCGTGCGCGGCGAGGTCGACAACATCCGCCAGATCGAGCGCAAGATCCAGGACCTCGTGGTGCACAAGGGCGGCATGCCGCGGCCCGACTTCATCCGCATGTTCCCCACCAACGAGACGTCGCTGCGCTGGATCGACCGCGAGGTCGGCGCGCATCACCCGTACAGCGAGCAGCTCGCCAAGTACCGTCAGGCCATCGTCGAGCAGCAGCAGAAGCTCCTGAACCTGCAGGAGCGCGTGATGATCCCCTTGAAGGACCTGAAGGAGATCAACAAGCAGATGTCCACCGGCGAGGCCAAGGCCCGGAAGGCCAAGCGCGAGATGACCGAGGCCAACCTGCGCCTCGTGATCTCGATCGCCAAGAAGTACACGAACCGCGGCCTGCAGTTCCTCGACCTCATCCAGGAGGGGAACATCGGCCTCATGAAGGCCGTCGACAAGTTCGAGTACAAGCGCGGCTACAAGTTCTCGACGTACGCGACGTGGTGGATCCGGCAGGCGATCACGCGCTCGATCGCCGACCAGGCGCGCACCATCCGCATCCCGGTGCACATGATCGAGACGATCAACAAGATGAACCGCATCTCGCGCCAGATCCTGCAGGAGACGGGGCAAGAGCCCGACCCCGCGACGCTGGCCGAGAAGATGGAGATGCCGGAAGAGAAGATCCGCAAGATCTTGAAGATCAGCAAGGAGCCGATCTCGATGGAGACGCCGATCGGCGACGACGACGACTCGCACCTCGGCGACTTCATCGAGGACCAGTCGACGGTCGCGCCGTCGGATGCTGCGGTCAACGCGTCGCTGCGGGACGTGTGCAAGGACATCCTCGACACGCTGACGCCGCGCGAGGCGAAGGTCCTGCGCATGCGCTTCGGCATCGAGATGAACACCGACCACACGCTGGAGGAGGTCGGCAAGCAGTTCGACGTCACCCGCGAGCGCATCCGCCAGATCGAGGCCAAGGCCCTGCGCAAGCTGCGGCACCCGTCGCGGTCCGAGAAGCTGCGAAGCTTCCTCGAAGGCGAGTGAGCGAGGCGGGCGCGGCGCGGCGCGGCACATGGAAGGTCGCGAGCGACGCGCGGCAGGAAGGAGAAAACGCCCCGGACCACGGGGCGTTTTCATTTGCGTCTCGTCACCGCTTGTCGATCACCAGCTGCACCATCTGCCGCGCGAACGGCGCCACCACGAGCACCACCGGGAACGCCACCATCCAGGCGGTGAGCCAGGCGCTCGTCCACAGCGAGGCGAAGTCGGCGACGAGCCCGGTCGCGCGGAAGGTCGCAATCCCGGAGACGAGGAACGACATCAGTCCGGAGAGGATGAGACCGAAAAGGACGGGTGCGTATTTCTTGGGAATCATGATTGCCTCACGAAGGGAAGACGCGAGATCGCGTCGATCGCGGCCGCGGTGGCATAGAGCCCCGCGCCGAATACGATGTGGTTGAAGAGGCTTCGCGCGCAGCTGCGAAGCGGCGACGGCGTTCTCGACGCGGCGAACCCGGCGCCCATTGCCGGCTGCATGACGAGCAACGGAAACGCGACGGTCGCGGCACCGATGGCCAGGGCTGGCCATGGCGTGGGCTGCCGCAGCCACTCCACGCCGGCGACCGATACGAGCAGTGCTGCAAAGGCGATCCCCGTCGCGTAGTGAACGATCCATCCAAGCGTCCGCTCGCCCGCGATCGGCGGCGCCCTGCCGATCGGGTCGTGCGCGAAGGTGCCGTGCCGCATGTGGCCCACCCAGCGCCCGACGAGGGCGAAGTCGGCCGTCCTGATGCCCGCGCGCGCTTGCGCCGCGAGGCCGAGGTCCATCGCGGCCGTCGCGCCTGCGCCGATCAGCGCGACGCGGGCGATGTCGAGTGCCGTGTCCATTGCGAAGAGTCCTTTCCGGTGTTGACGAAGGTGCCAGTCGGATGCACGATACAAGTTCAAGTTAACTTGAAGTCAAGGGGCAGCGCGATGGACATTGCCGAAGTGGCGAGGCGCTCGGGCGTGCCGGCGTCGACGCTGCGCTTCTACGAGGAGAAGGGACTCATCGCCTCGTCCGGACGCGAAGGGCTTCGTCGGCGGTTCGCGCCCGGTGTGCTGGACGAGCTCGCGCTGGTTGCGCTGGGCCAGGCGGCCGGCTTCACGCTCGACGAGATTCGGACGATGCTCACGCCCGGCGGCACTCCGCGCATCGACCGCAGGAAGCTCGCGGCCAAGGCGGACGAGATCGACGAGACGATCGTGCGGCTGCGCGCGATGAGCCGGGGCTTGCGCCACGCCGCCGCATGCCGCGCACCTTCGCACCTCCAGTGCCCGACGTTCCGGCGGCTCATGGAATCGGCTGCGTCGGGAGCGCTCGCGCACCGCAAGCGCGGCGCGCGCGCCGCGGCAGGGAGTTGAAGCGCTCCGGGTGCGGCCTTCAGCGCACCGTCAGCTTGACGGTCCCCACCGCGAGCCGCTCGTTGCTGCACTCGACCTTGATGTGGATCTCGTGCTCGCCTCGCACCGGCTTCTGCGACTCGATCCGCACCGTCGACGCCGCACGCGCGCCGGCGGCGAGGTCGAACGTGGGCGACGTGCCATGCAGGTAGCCGTTGCGCGCGCTGTAGCCGTCCACCATGGCGCGGCACGCCTTGAGGTCCGACGCACCCCTGTTGTCGATCTCCACGGGCAGCACGACCTTGCCGGTCTCCACCGCCATCGCATTCGGCGGACCGATGCGAAGCTCGACGGCGCGTCCGGTGAGGCGGCTCTCGAGCGGAAGCAGCACGCCGCTCTCGGCCACGACGAACGCGGGAATGAACACGAGCGCGGCGACGCCGACCGTTCCCGCGAGCAGCAGTGCGAGGTCGGCCGCCATGACGGCGCCCGTCTTGGCGAGTGGGGCGCCGTCCTCGGTGCTCCAGGTGCCGGCGTCCTCGACCTCGAGCGACTCGACGACCTTGGTCCCGAGCCGCCGCGCGACCGCGCGCATCGCGCGCGGCCTCACGTAGGTGAAGAACGCCCAGAGCCAGATCGCATAGCCTGAGAAGAGCGCGATGCCCAGCCAGGCTCCGGGAGTCAGTGCGGTCATCGTGCCGATTCTACGGCCCCGCGCACGATCCCCACGGCTCGGGGGCGGGGCACGGGGCCCCGTCCCCGGTCCTGCTAGTTCGCTGCGAAGCAGTACAGGTAGCCGTTGCCGCCGGTCTTGGGCAGGATGTCCGCGGCGCAGCCCTGCGTGGCGTGCGACGAGTTCCAGGACGTGGCTTCCGCCGGTGGTGCCGTGGGCAGGCCTTGCCGGTCATGATGGCCGACCTGCGCCGCGCCGGTCGTGCTGCTCGTCCAGCTGTTGCAGGTCTTGTCGTCGCCGGGCGGGAAGGCCGTGCCGTCCATGCGCGTGCCGGTGAGGATGTCGTGCTGGTTCGGCTGGTCGCCGCGGCCCTTGACCACTTCACCCTTCTCGGTGAGTGCGGTGTCCTTGGTGAGATTGTTCGAGGGTCCGTGGAGGTCGGCGACGTCCTTGGCCACTACGACGCCCTTCGCGTTCTGCCACGGGCCCTTGCCGATGCGATCCTTGGCATTGACCGCCGACGCCCCCTGCGTGCTCAGGTACGCGCGCCACGTCTTGCCCCCCGCGCCGGCGGCGCTCGCGAGCTGCTGGCAGAACTTGTCCGCGCCTTCGAGGCCGCCGAAGTCCCCGCCCTTGCCGGAATTGACGCTCGTCACGAAGAACGACATGGACGACTGCTGCGCGAGAGCCGGCGACAGGGCGATCGAGACGGCGAGCGCCGCGAGTGCTTTCACATACCTCATGTTTCCTCCTGGAATGGCGCGGGTTGCGCCGAGGGTGTAACAGCGCAAGTGCCGCAACTATTCCGCGGCAGCGTCCGATGTGGATGCTCGCCAGACCCGTTGCCGATGCGCACGCATCGGCAACGCGGCGTGAACCAAAGGCTACTGCAGCAACAGCACGGGAATCGCGCTGGTCGCGATGACCTTCTGCGCGACCGATCCCAGGAGCACGGCCGCGAGCGCACCGTGTCCCTTGGTGCCGATGGCGATGAGGTCTGCGTTCCATTCGCCTGCGTACTTCACGATCTCGTGCGCGGGATCGCCGACACGCATCACGCGCGCGATCGGCACGCCGGCCGCCGCGAGTGCGGACTCGGAAGCGTCCAGCACTGCGCGTGACTCGTCGTCGTAGTAAGTGTGGACGGCCTCCTTGCCAGCCCACGCGACCGCGCGCGCGTACGGGAGCGCAGGGTGGACGTGGATCAGCGCGAGCTCCGGCGGGGCGGCGAACCAGCGCAGTCGCGGAAGGAAGCCCTTCAGTGCGGCGATGGAGACGTCGGAGCCGTCGGTGGGGAGAAGGATCCTCATGGTGACTTTCCTTGGGTGGACGTTGCGACGAGATCGAGCACGGCCTCGACCTGGTCGGGATCGCTCGGGTCCTCGCGCACGACGAAACCCAGGCCGCGCACGAAGCGCAGCATGTTCTGGTTGGAGCGGAGGACGACGCCGTGCAGCGCGCGCAGGCCCTTGCGCCGCGCGCATTCGATCAGCGCTTTCATGAGGCGCCAGGCGACGCCTCGCTTCTGCCAGGCATCCGTCACGACCACCGCGAACTCCGCGGTCTCGTGGTCGAGGTTGGCGATGTAGCGCGCGATGCCGACGATGGCCTGCCCGCCCGGCGATTGCGCGTCGGGCGCGAGTGCCAAGAGCGCCAGCTCGCGGTCGTAGTCCACCTGCGTGAAGCGGCCGATCATCGCCGGCGTGAGCTCGTGCAGGCGATAGAAGAAGCGGTAATACCGCGTCTCCTCGGACAAGCCGGCGACGAACCTGCGCTCGATCTCGGCATCCTCGGGCCGCACCGGCCGCAAGGCGAGCACGGTTCCGTCGCCGAGCGTGAGCGTTCCTTCGAGCTCCACCGGGTACGGGTGGATCGCCATGTGGCGGTACCCCTGCGCGGGCTCGCGCGCAGGATCGGCGGCGACGCGAACCGAGGCGATCTGCAGGCGGTCGCCGGCCAGCACGACGGGATCGAGCGCGAGCGCGCGCACCCACGGCAGCATGCAGGCGATCGCGGACACCTTCCGCAGCAGCGCTACGAGCGCGTCGTGCGGCGCGATGCCGGCCTCGCGCAGAAGGTCGGATGCGAGCCTGCGCGACAGGGGCGGCAGCATCACGGCGCGATTGCGCGGGGCCGCGACGCCGCGCATGCTCGGACCCGCCGAGATGACGGGGCCGAACGTTTCGTCCATTGCGATCGTGATCGCGCATGCTCCCGCGACGCTCGCGGGTGCGGCGCGCTGCACCGCGAACCGGGCGGCCGCGTTGGGGGGGCGCAGCTTCGCGATGTCGCGCCATGCGCGCTCGAGCGCGCGCCCGTGCGCGAGACCGGCTCGCTCGATCGGACCGCCGTCGGTCTCGAGCGTCAGCGTGACGGGGTAGCCCACCTTGCGCGCCGCCGTCTTCGCCTGCGCGAGCGTTCGTGCAACGAGCGTCGGCGCCGACTCGATGCCGAATGCCGCGAGCAGCCGATGCGCATCGTCCGGCCGCAGCATCGCGTCCCTGGCCTTTCGCCGGATCGATTCGGCGACTTCGAGATCCGGAGGCAAGGGATCGGGCTGCGAAGGCGACACCTCGAGCAGCCACTGCTGGTTCCGGCGGTACGCAGCGAGAAAGCTGAACGCATCGACGGCGTTCTCGGGCGAATAGAAATTGGCCACGTGTCCCGCGTCGAGAGCCTCCTTGACGTGCGGACGATCGAGCGCGCCGAGCCATGCCCCGAGTACGGGCTTCGATGCGTCGCGCGCCACCGATGCCACTGCCTGCGCGGCTTCCACGTCGCGGATGATGGGACGCGGCACGTGCAACGCGACGACCGCGTCGACGTTGGGGTCCGAGAGCACCGTCGACACCGCATCCGCGAATCGCGCGGGCGGCGCGTCGCCGCGCACGTCCACGGGATTGGTACGCGACATCTGCGGCGGAAGGATCGCGCCGAGGGCGCGTCGCGTGTCCTCGCCCAGGTCCGCGAGGCGCACGCCGGCCGTCAGCGCGCTGTCGGCCGCGAGCACGCCGGGACCACGGCCGTTGGCGACGATCGCGAGCCTGTCCCCTTGCGGGATCTTGCCGAACGACAGGATGCGTGCCGCCGCGAAGAGTTGCGTATACGTGCGCACCCGCACCGTACCCGCGCGGTCGAGCGCGGCGTCGAACACACGGTCCGGGAAGATGGAGGGCTCGCCCACGGCATCGATGGGCGGCATGCGCTCCTGCGAGCGCCCGGCCTTCAGCACGACGACCGGCTTGGTGCGCGCCGCCATGCGCAGCGCGGACATGAACGCGCGCGCGTCGCCCACCGTCTCGACGTAGAGCAGGATGCCGTCGGTCGCAGGATCGTGCACGAGCGCCTCGAGGATCTCGCCGAAGCCGATGTCGATGCCGCCGCCGAGCGAAACGACGGTCGAGAATCCGATGTCGTGAGGGCCGGCGAAGTCCAGCATCGCCGTGCACAGGGCACCGGATTGCGCGACGAGCGCGAGCCTGCCCGGTCGCGCCAGCGGCGCACAGAACGTCGCGTTGAGCCCGACGTCGGTGCGCACGACGCAGAACGAGCCAGGGCCGAGCAGGCGTATGCCTAGCGCGCGCGCCACGGCGAGCACGTCGCGCTGCCACGACCGCGCCTGCGCGTCGTCGCCCTCCGGATACGAGAGCAGCACCGCCATGCGCACCTTGCCGCCCGCGCGCTCGAGGATCCCTGGAATGGTGGGCGCGGGCGTTGCAATGACCGCGAGGTCGACGGGATCGCCGATGCCCGACAGCGACGCGTGGACCGGCCGCCCCAGGAGATCTCGGCGGTTGGGATTGACCGCGTGAACCTGCCCCTTGTACGTCCCGTCCATCAGGTTTTCGTAGACGGTGCGCCCGAGCGAACCCGGGCGCTCGGACGCTCCGATCAGCGCGACCGAACGGGGAACGAGCAGGGGGGCGAGTGCATGCTGCATGGGTTGTCGGAGAAAAAGAATTCCAGTCGAATCGATCGGGCGCTCGCGTTGCGGCTTGCGCCGTGGGGCTGGTTGGTAGAATTCGCGCTCGTCACGATGGGCCTGTAGCTCAGTCGGTTAGAGCAGGGGACTCATAATCCCTTGGTCGCTGGTTCGAGTCCAGCCGGGCCCACTCAATTGTCATATTTTCGCGCGCGAATCGCGCAAAGGCGCGAAGCTGCCCTCCGTTGTACGTCATTTGGCCGGGGACGTGCGCATTCCCGTCGCGCAAGTTTGCGCAAATGCAAACTACGCAAAGCCGGGCCGACACAGATGGATCAAAGGTCTTGTTCCCCCCGAAACAAGTTGTTACAGTCCAAGCGTCGAGCCGTGCTGCAGGGCAGGCGGCCGCAAGGGTAACGAGACCGGCGCCAAGCCGGCAGTCGTCGAAAAGAGCATCGATCAGTCGGGGGATTCGTGCTTCATCGTCTTTTGGCGCCGCCTTGCCCGCTGGCGCAGGCATCACGTTTCACGGTCCAACGTAGTAGCGGTCGCGCGTCATGACGCCGGTTCAGACGTCCCTGGCCGCGACGGCCAGCCGCGCCTCCGCTATTCCCCTCGTCGAACGCCAGGATCAGCCGCTCGCCGGCTGGCTGCGCAGCGTTGCGCAGTGCCGCGAAGGGCCGCACGCCGGCGCGATCGCGGGCTGCGTCTCCATCTCCGGCTCGCCGTCCTACGTCTATCCCGAGATCGCCGGGTACTACCTCACGTGGCTCGCGTGGCGGGCGACCCGTTTCGGCCGTGAGGCGGAGGACGCCGCGCGCGCGCGCGCAGTCGAGCGGTGGCTCGCGAGGTGGCTTCTCATGCCGAACCTCCCGACGCGCGTGCACTTCGACGGCACGTCGGGGGACTGGCGCAACGGCGCGATCTTCTGCTTCGACCTCGCAATGGTGCTGCGAGGACTGGCGGCCGCGGAGCGTGCCGGGCTGCTTGCACCCGATCCGGCGCTCGTCGAAGGCGTCTGCCGGGTGCTCGCACGCCTCGTGGACAACGACGGGGCATTCGTCGCGTGCATCGCCAACGGATCGGCGGGGCCGCTGCCGAGCCGATGGTCCACGCGCGGGGGACCTTTCCTCGCCAAGGCGGCTGCGGGCGTGTTGCGCGCGGCGCAGGTGCTGCGCGTGCCTGAGCCGCTCGAAGCCGCTGCGGAGCGCACGTTCGAGCGCTCCATCGCCCAGCTCGCGCGGGAGCCGCATCGCGAGACCCATCCGCTCCTGTATGCGTTCGAGGGCGTGCTCGACCTGCCGACGCATCCGCGCTTCCAGGATGCTCTCCCTTCCGTGTCGGCGCAGTTCGACATGCTGCTCGCGTACGCGAGCCACGATGCCCATCTTCCGG
>CAZIZD010000049.1:9311-16414 GCA_964543615.1 uncultured Alcaligenaceae bacterium
GCACCGACCGCAACAGCCACCCGATCGCGTGGGCCTGGCGCGGGTGCGCCAGGCGCTCATGCGTCAGGTCCGCCCTCACGGCGGCGTCGCCTTCGCGCGAAGCTCGGCATCCGGGCAGTCCAACGTCTGGGCCACCATGTTCGCGGACCAGGCGATCGCGTTCGCGTCGGCGCCGCGCGATCCCCAAGGCTGGTGGCGCCGCGACCCGCTGATCGTCTAGGTTCCCTGGCGCGCCAATCCGTGTGGGGGACGAGCTGGCGGCAACGCCTTCGCCTCGCACCGTTGTCCCTGGCCGCCGCCGCCGCCGATGTCCTTGCGCGGGCCGCTCCCGCGCGGAGCGCCGCTCACATCGGCGAGTGGCCGTCCGGCATCGCCGTAGTCATTCCCGAACGTGACGCGCCCGACCTGCTGCGCGAAGCCCTGACCCGGCTGCGCGAGGCCCTCCGGCCCGTGCGCGAGCCCACACAGGTCATTGTCGCCGCGAACGGCGCGCCACGCGATCGCTACGACACGATCGCGCGCGACTTTCCCGAGGTCGAATGGGAGCACAGCGACATCCCGCTGGGATTCGCGGGTGCGGTCGAGCGGGGCCTCGCGCGCGTGCGCATGGGCGGCACGTATCTCCTCAACAACGACATGACGCTCGCAGCGGATGCCATCGCCGCGCTGCTGCCGCTTCGCAGCGCCCGCGTGTTCGCAGTGTCCTCGCAGATCCTCCAGCACGACGCCACGGGCCGGCGAGAGGAGACCGGATTCACCGACTGGTACGTCGACGACGGCGGCCTGCGGCTCTACCACGCGCCTGCACCCGTCGGGGTGGCGCCGCATCTTTGCGCGAGCGGTGGAGCCGCACTCTTCCGCACGGCACTCCTCGCGCGCTACCTGCCCGGCAGCCGCGCCTACGACCCCTTCTACTGGGAAGACGTGGAGTGGGGGCTTCGCGCGTGGCGCGACGGTTACGACGTCCTCTTCTGCCCGCAATCGCAGGCATCGCATCGCCATCGCGCGACGACCGCGCGGTTCTATGCGCCCGAGGAGCTCGAACGCATCGTGGAGCGCAACCGCCTGCTGTTCGACGCGCGCCACGATGCGAGCGGAGAAGGCGCCGGCACGCTCATGCATCGGGTTTGCGGCCTGCCTTATGCGTCGCAGCGCGAGCTCGCGAGCCTCGCAACAGCCGCGGGCGTTTTCGCGCGCCGGTGGCACTCGCGCAGGAGTCCGCAGCCCTTGCCGCCACCGCGCATCGGCGGCGATGCCCATGTCACGTCGTCGTACAGCTTCCGGCTGCGCGAACGCCGCGCCACGGCGAAGCAGGCGCTGTTCGTTGCGCCGTTCGCCGTGTTTCCTCCGCGCCACGGCGGCGCACGGCGCGTCGCCGAGCTGATCCGCGGCCTCAAGCGTGACGTCGACGTCGCGCTTGCGGGCGACGAGGCAACGCTGTACGACGCGCGCAGCTTCGCCGATTTCGACGGATTGCGCAGCGTCCGTCTCGTCCAGCGCCGGGATGTGCACGGGGACGATCGCGTGCGCGGTCTTGCGGCGCGCGCCAGCGCGCACTGCCATGCCGCTCTCGCCGATGCGGTGCGCACGGCGCTCGCCGAGGACGAGGACGCGACCGTCGTCGTCCAGCACGCCGAGCTCGTGCCGCTCGTGCGCGAGCGCACGGGAACCGGGCGCTGGATCCTCGACCTGCACGATGCGTTCACCCGCGATGACTTCCAGAGCGACGCGGAGCACGACGCCTTCACCCGGGACGTGGCCCGCTACGATGCCGTGACGGTGTGCTCGCCCGAGGACGCGGCACTGGTCGCGCATCCGCGCGTGGTGACCATTGCCAACGGCGCGAACGTGCGCGCCGGCGACTACGTCCCTTCCGGGGGCGCACGACTCCTCTTCGTCGGACCGTTCCGCTACGCCCCCAACCGCGAAGGAATCGCGCGATTCCTGGCCGATGCGTGGCCGCGCGTGCGCGCAGCCGTTCCGGGTGCGACGCTCACCATCCTCGGTGGGGACGAGTCGCTCGCACTCGTTCGCGGCGACGCCCGGTTCGCGCAGGCCGGCGTCGAGGTCCTCGGACATCGCGACGACGTGCCGCGCCTTCTCGCGGATTGCGCTCTCGCCATCAACCCGCTGACCGGCATCCGCGGATCGGCGGTGAAGCTCGTCGAGACGCTGGCGGCCGGACGCGCCTGCGTGACGACATCCGATGGCGCGCGAGGCTTCGCCGGGGCGGCCCCGGGGATCGTGGAGGTCCCCGGCGTCGGCGCCATGGCCGACGCGATCGTGGCCCTGCTGCAGGATGCGGCGCGCCGCCACGCGCTGGAGCGCACGGATCCCGCGCGCCTCGACGCATTCGGATGGCATCATTCGGTGGCCCGCCTTCGTGAGTTGATCGAGATTGGCTGAACCGCCGAGCACCTACGACCGCATCGCCCGCTTCTACGACGTCGACATGGGGCAGAACATGCGCTTCGACGACGTCGCGTTCTACGCGCACCAATGCGCGCGCAGGCCGGGGCGCGTGCTCGAGATCGGATGCGGCAACGGACGCATCCTGCTGCCGCTCCTGCGCGAGGGGTGCGACGCGTATGGCGTCGATGCGTCGGCACCGATGCTGCGCGAACTTGCGCGCAAGTCCGTGGCCGCGCGCCTCCCTCTGCGAGGCGCGCACGCCGACGGCAGGCGGCTGCCGTTCGCGCGCGCGACCTTCGCCTGCGTGCTCTGCCCCTACTCGCTCGTCACGTACCTTACGGCCGACGAGGACCTGGGGGCCTTCCTGCGCGGGGTGCACGACGTGCTCGTGCCCGGCGGCACCGTCGTGGTCGACGCCTTCGTGCCCAGACCGGTCGCCGCCCAGGCGGACTTCACGATGGACTACCGGCGCTCGTTCGGCGCGTTCACGCTCGCGCGCGCCAAGCGGATCACGCCGCTTTCCGACGGCATCAATCGTATCGAGCGCCGCTACGAGATCGTGAGCGGCGCGGGGCACGTCGTCGAGACGGTCGAGGTGGCGGAGACGATCCGCCCGCGTCCGCCCGGCGTGCTGCACGCAGCGCTCGCGAGCGCAGGCTTTGCGAGGATCGCCGAAGCATGGGACTACGGGACGCGCCCGGACGCGGAGGGCGCGCAGTTCGTGAGCCTCAGCGGGCGCACGCCATGACTTGCGCGATGCGCACCGGCCCCGCATCATCGCGGCCCATGCGCTCCGCCCTTTCGCCATGACGCAC
Source organism: uncultured Alcaligenaceae bacterium (assembly GCA_964543615.1). Taxonomy (GTDB): domain Bacteria; phylum Pseudomonadota; class Gammaproteobacteria; order Burkholderiales; family Casimicrobiaceae; genus VBCG01. Next base: position 12,539 of record CAZIZD010000049.1, read on the forward strand.
TCCCCGCTCGTCTGGATCGGACTCGGCGGCGTTTCCGCCGACGACAACCGCAACGCGCGCCACTGGCAGGAGCGCCTGCACTGGATCATGGTGGTGGTCGCGCTGCTCTCGGTGCCGGCGTACCTGCTCGCGACCTCCGAGCTCGACCCGCTCTGGCACGAAGTGGCGTCGATCCTCGACTTCGTGATCCTCTTTGCTTTCACGGCCGAGCTCGTCTGGATGATGATGGTCTCGAGCCATCCGCTCCGGTACGTGTTCGAGAACTGGCTCAACGTCGTGATCATCTGCGGCGCCGGCGCCGCCGCGCTCGGCGCGAGCACGGAGTGGGTCGCGATCGTGCGCGCCATGCGCGCGGCCGTCGCCGTACTGGTGATCGTGCGCACCGCGGCCGAGTTCCGCGTGCTCTTCACGCGCAAGGGCGCGCCGATGCTGCTCGGCGTCGCGGTGCTCACCGTCCTCGCGCTGGGCGCCCTCTTCTACTGGCTCGATCCCGCGATCCGCACGTTCGCCGACGGCCTGTGGCTCGCATTCATCACCGGCGCCACCGTCGGGTACGGCGACGTCGTGCCGACGACGGGTGCAACGCGCCTGATCGCCGTCCTGACGGTGCTGGTCGGCGTGGCGATGATGACGCTGTTCACCGCGCACGTCGTCACGTTCTTCGTCGGCGGCGAGGACGCGAAGATGCGCGATGCCCTGCAGCGCGACATCGTCGTGCTGCGCGGCGACATCGAGAAGCTGCTCGACGCCGAGGAGCTGCGCCTCACCCTCGAGGTGCACGCCGAGATCCGCGAGCTGCGCCGCGAGATGGCGCAGCTGCGCGAGGAACTGAAGGCTCTGCGCGAGAGCCGCTGACGCGCCGGTCAGCGCCCGTCGATGTAGAACGCGTCGTCGAACGTCGCGACCCACTGCGGCCGGTAGACGACCGCGAGCGTGAGCGCCATCCCGGTGAGCGTGCCTTCGCCGAACGCGAGGAGCAGGAGATACGGCACGTACTCGCCGAGCATCACGTCGGCGGGCACCGCCCCGGCGGCGACGAACGTGGCCGCGCCCGCAAGTCCGGCGACGAGGCTTCCGAGGGCCGCGCCGAAGAAGCACACGACGAACACGTAGACGAAGAAGTTGGGCGGCAGGAGGCGTTGGGACAGTCGCAGCGACGTGTGCACGGCCAGCACCGGCAAAGCGACGCCGGTGAGGAACTGCGTGGGGACCGCGACCCATGGCGTTCCGTGCACCGCGCACGTGACGACCGCGACCGCGGCGCCCCCGAGGAGGCCGAGCGGTGCGCCCGCCATCAGCGAGAGTGCCACGGTGCCGAGCAGGTGAATGACGATGCCATGCGGGAGATTCGCCCGCACGCTCCACAGCACGGCCAGCGAGAGAGCGCCCCCCAGCAGGACGTGAACGGCGGGCCCCTCGCGCAACCGTTGCCAGGACGCTTGCCGTGCCGCGAGAAACAGAACGGCGGCGGCGAGCACCGCGCTCGCCGCAACCCATGCCGCGGGCAGCGGCGCCAGCGCTACGTCCACGGCAAGGGCCTTCGCATGGCCCCGATTCTAAGCGGCGTCGCGAGAGGCCAGGGACCCCGGGAACCTAGACCGCGAGCAGCGAGCGGACGTTGTTCGCGTCCATGTCGGCGCCCTCGCCTTGCGCGACCACCTCGCCGCGCGACATCACGACGTAGTGATCGGCAAGCGACTTCGCGAAGTCGTAGTACTGCTCGACCAGCAGAATCGCCATCTCGCCGCTGCCCGTGAGCTTGCGGATCGCGCGCTCGATGTCCTTGATGATCGACGGCTGGATGCCCTCGGTGGGCTCGTCGAGGATGAGGATCTTCGGACGCAGCGTGAGAGCGCGGCCGATCGCAAGCTGCTGCTGCTGGCCGCCGGAGAGGTCGCCGCCGCGACGCGAGAGCATGTCCTTCAGCACGGGAAACATCTCGAAGATGAACGAGGGGATGCCGGTGCCGCGCTTGTGGATCGCGAGCCCCATCTCGAGGTTCTCCTGCACCGTGAGGCGCGGGAAGATGTCGCGGCCCTGGGGCACGTAGCCAAGACCCAGGCTGGCGCGCGCGTAGGGCGGCAGGTTCGCAATGTCCGTGTCGCCGAAGCGGATGTGGCCCGAGCGCGCGGGCAGCATGCCCATGAGTACGCGCAGGAGCGTGGTCTTGCCCACGCCGTTGCGTCCGAGCAGCGTCGTGCACTTGCCGTCCGGCACGTCGAAGGAGACGTCGCGCAGGATGTGGCTGCCGCCGTAGTACTGGTTGAGCTTTTCTATCTTGAGCATGGGTCAGCGTCCGAGGAAGACCTCGATCACCTGCTCGTTCTGCTGCACCTGCTGCATCGAGCCTTCCGCCAGCACGTGTCCCTCGTGCAGCACCGTCACGCGGTCGGCGATGCGGGCGACGAAATCCATGTCGTGCTCGACCACGATCAGCGTGTAGTTGCCGGCGAGCGACTCGAAGAGCTCGGCGCTGCGCATCGTCTCGTCGTCGGTCATCCCGGCAACCGGCTCGTCGAGCAGGAGCAACTGCGGCTCCTGCATGAGCAGCATGCCGATCTCGAGCCACTGCTTCTGCCCGTGGGAGAGGAGCCCCGCGGGCCGGCTGGCCTCGGGCATCAGCTTGATCGTGTCGAGGATCGTCGCGATGCGGTCGCTCGCGGTGGAGTCGAGCCTCGACTTGAGTGTCGGCCATACGCGCTTGTCGGCCTTGCGCGCAAGCTCGAGATTCTCGAACACCGTGTGGTCCGTGAAGACCGTGGGCTTCTGGAACTTGCGGCCGATGCCGATATCGGCGATCTCGGGCTCGGTGAGACGCGTGAGGTCGATCGACTGGCCGAAGAACGCGGTGCCGGTATCGGGGCGCGTCTTGCCGGTGATCACGTCCATCATCGTCGTCTTGCCAGCCCCGTTGGGCCCGATGACGCAGCGGAGCTCGCCGGCGTCGACGGTGAGGTTGAGGTCGTTGAGCGCCTTGAAGCCGTCGAAGCTCACCGACAGCGAATCGAGATACAGGATCGCGCCATGACTCGTGTCCACGACCTTGCGGTCGACCACACGGCCGTCGGTCATACCGCTTCGGCGCGCGGCGGCGGCATCGCCCCCTGCCATGAGGATCGGATTCATGGCCGGCCCCGTTGCATCGTTGCGCCCGCGCCGGTCATCGCTTCTTCATCCAGAGGCCCGCAATGCCGCGCGGAAGATACAGCGTCACGAGGATGAAGATGAGGCCCAGCAGGTAGAGCCAGTACTCGGGCAGCGCCTGCGTGAAGAAGCTCTTGGCGAGGTTGACGACCGCGGCGCCGATCACCGGACCGATGAGCGTGCCGCGTCCGCCCACCGCGGTCCAGATGGCGATCTCGATCGAGTTGGCGGGCGACATCTCGCTCGGATTGATGATCCCGACCTGGGGCACGTACAGCGCGCCCGCGATGCCGCAGACGACCGCCGACAGCGTCCAGATGAAGAGCTTGAAGTACACCGGGTTGTAGCCCGAGAACATGACGCGCGTCTCGGCGTCCCGGATGGCCGTGAGCACCCGGCCGAGCTTGGACAGGACGATCGCACGGCCGAGGCACAGGAAGCCGATGAGCGCGGCCCCGGTGATCATGAACAGCGCGACGCGCGTGCCGGGCGCCGTGATTGGAAACCCGAGGATGCGCTTGAAGTCTGTGAAGCCGTTGTTGCCGCCGAATCCGGTGTCGTTGCGGAAGAACAGGAGCATGAAGGCGTACGTGAGCGCCTGCGTGATGATCGAGAAGTACACGCCCTTGATGCGCGAGCGGAACGCGAAGTAGCCGAAGACGAAGGCCAAGAGCCCCGGTACCAGCACCACCAGCAGCATCTGCGCGACGAACGAGTCGCTCAGCGCCCAGT